>WTJZ01000130.1 GCA_011524615.1 Akkermansiaceae bacterium
GTCTCTTAATGCCCACCAGGTAGGCCCTCTTAATACTGTCTTAGTTTGACCAGTCCCATTAGAGCCTAAGTTTTTTGCGAATGGTGCGTTATTATCTTCAATTTGTCTATGAACTAAACGAGCCTTTACCCCCCCCATACCAGGAGTTTGAAAACCTTCTTCAAGTCTATCGCCTCCAGCCACGAATTCACCTTCTTGGGTATTAAACTTAGTTGCATTGGAGGCGTCCGCATTTCCATCCATTTCGAATGCTAAACTAAGGTCTCTTTGTAATCCTCCTAGTTTTGTATCAGATAGTACAGCCTGACTATGATGGGTAATATCATGGTAATTGGCCTTTAGCCAATTAAGAGAATTAGAATCTGCAGTTTCTCCAGTTGCGAAGTAGACGTCATTGATAGAATTTAATTTTTCAATAGCTGTGCTGTAGTCTTGGACATTTTTATCTGTAAATGGAGAGGCAGTATCTGTGAATACTGACAAGTCAGGACCTGAAGATGCCATCAGTCGCGAGGCTTGGAGTTCATTACCTGATTTAGTATTACTTTGATCTGCCCATATTGCGGTGGCTTTTACTCCGTTATCTTGTACCCAATATCCATAATGGCCTTCGGTTGTAGTGTCGCTAATAATTGGAATGCGATCCACTTCTACATCTTCGGTCAGATTGTTGCCATTGAAGAGTGTAAGTGGATCATTCAGAGCGATAGTAGTAGGGTCTGTGTTCGTTGCATCATTAGTAGACACGAGCCATTTGAGAAAGTGTGAGGACTTATCATTCTCAGTGTCTGCTGGATTTGGGCTGAACGTACTCGTATCCCATACCCCTACCCAGTTTCTGCGATCATCATTGCCATTGGCTGGCATAAGGATGTCTGCTGGGGCAGTTACTCGCTGGTCATGGCCTGCTGTGTTCTGGAGTGCATCTAGCGCAGTAATAAGTCCGATGTAGGCATTCTTTTTTGCGACATCTTCGTTCTTTTCGTATGAGGTGGAAACCTGATTTACGGACGAGAGAGAGATGAGGCTAACAGCTACTAATGCCAATAATACTATAAGGCTCAGAGTTGCTATGAGAGCAAATCCATTATTAATTTTTCTATGTTTGAATTGGGTACGTTTCATCTAAATGAAGAGGGGGATTGATGAATGTGTGTCATTACAAAATACTTACAATGTGGCTTAGTTGCACGATTTTTTTGAGCGGAAATTGTCTCTTGGGTTGGATTTGTTTTACTTCGTGGATTATTTTGTACTAATTGGACATTGGTGTCAAATATTGTAAGACGATACGAGCGCTATAATTTTTTTGGGATTCAATTTTAAGACTAATGTATTTTTCTTATGCGACTCCTGGGGTGGTGGTATTTGTATATTTGCTTAGTGTTCAATAGTTTACTTTTGTATTATGGATTCTTGCTGGATAGTTGATTAGGAGGTTTTTATGATGCGACAAGGCCAAGTTTTCTGTATTTTGTTGTTCAGATTTTGGGTTTGAATGCAAAGGGAGGGTGCGTTTTGACTTCTTTTTTTGTTATTATGTCGGGGGGACTAACGAGAAAAGCTTCGGTAGCCATGGAGGCTGCCGAAGCTTTGCTGGAGGGGATGTTGTTATGAGGTCTCTTTATCTAAGAGCGGGAGTGTTGAGTGGGATGGTTTTCTGATCGCGCACGATGGTGAAGGTGAGTGCTTTGCCTTTAGTGATGGTGAGGGACTTCTTGAGCTCGCTGATATTGCGGACGGGTTTACCGTTGACGGCTTGGATGACATCGCGGTAGGCGAAGCCTGCCTTGGACGCCGCGGAAGAGGAGTCTACCGTTACGAGCGCGACACCGCCAGCTTCTTGGCTGATGCCGTAGGCGGAGAATTCTTGTCCTTGAATATTATTAAGGGTAGCACCGAGCCATTGCATGGTCTCTCGTACTGGTTCGGGAGCTTTTGGCTTCAGCATGGCTCCTCTGAATTGTGGGATGGTAGGGGTACGAGCGATGGCTTTGAGAGACGGCTTCTTAACACCGAATTGATCCATCGGGAAGTTATTGAAGCCGATACCGAGGGCTGGGGAGTCGAGCTGTACGCGGAAGTCGGCATTAGCTGCATCGATAAAGAGCGGGTCGCCACTGAGGGAGTGTTCATCCCAACCTAGTCGGACAGAGGTTTGGCGTACGCGATCCTGGAATGAGAGGAAGAAGTTTCGGTCGACTTCAGCTTGATCCGTGTAGAGGTCCTTCATCAGGACGGCGGCGTGGCCGTTACTGATGATGTTAGAGGTGACCTTATCTTGACTGCGCTTGAACCAGACGTGTGGATGGAGGTTACCGAAGGGAATCACGTTATTCCACACATGGCGTCGATAGCCTTCGCGTAGCTTGATCCCTGAGCGGAGCATGAGGTTATTGTAGATATCGTAGTTCGTCGATCCATCATCGAGGTCGATGTCCCAACCGTGGTCACAGCGCCAGCGGCTATTACGAATCGTTGTTGTCTTGAAGGCGTCGAGGTATGGTAGAGAAGGCTCCTGGTCTACAGCTTCTTGCGAGATGCTGTTACGGGCACACCAGTAGCGGTCTCGTCCCCAGGAGTTAAAGGAGCCATGGTCGTGTGTCTCTAAGACGGTGTCGAAGACATCACAGCGTTCGATCAGGTGTCCTCCCCAGGTACCTTCGCTGACGTTGATACCTGCGCGGGCTGTATCATAGATCGAGCAGTCTCTGACAGTGATTTCCATTGCCATCGAGATTTGCACGCCTGCAGGTTGGCGTTCTACTCGACCGATCTCATGGATGAGACAGTCCTCTACGGTGGAGAGAGAAGGGTAGTTATTGGTCTTTGGGCCTGGTTGTCTGCTGATATTCGCGAGATTGTTCGTGGCTCCATAGCTAAAGAGAGGGTCGTGCACAGCCTCTGGATCTCCAACAAAGCAGACACCACTGGCTCCTATATCATGGATATGGCACCCCTTGATGAGGGCGTGGCGGTTGTAGTTGTTGACGAAGATGGCGTTCCCTCCTAGTTGATTGAATTCACAGTCGAGGATGTTGATGTTCTGAGTCCCTGTAAGGAGGAAGGCGCCGCCTCTATAGATGGCCCAATCAGAGCGTAGGAGAGGCTCCTTACAGTCCATAAAGGTACGAGAGGCATGTCTAAAGGTGAAGCCCTTGAAGGTGAGATGAGAGACAGGGGATGACTCTGATCCCTGGAGCTCGACGAGGTGTCGGAGGCGGACGACTTCAACTTTAGCTCGTGAGAGATTAATATCTTCAGGGGGCATGTAGTAGAGCGTGGAGGACTTTTTATCAAAGAACCATTCGCTAGGTGCGTCTAGCTCTTCGAGGATGTTTTCGACCATGCGGTACTCCTTATGCATGGCGGATCGTCTATTGTTTTGCCATCCACCTTCGTAGGTTACTTCTCCTGCTTCATCCTTCCCCGTGATGAGGTAGTGGTATCCACCCCAGCTTGCGGCGTGCATGGCATGGATGAATCCACCTGCTGGGTTCTTCCATTGTTGCGCTCGTTCCTTGGAGAAGGCGTCAGCGGCGTACCCTTGGTAGGGCTTAGCCTTTAACTCTGGATCGTAGTTTGGGTAGCGCGCCATGCGTTGCCCTTGGCCGTCGACGAAGAGCTGATCAATGGCGACTCCTTTCGGGACCTTTGCTCTGAAGATACCGTTACTAATGGGAGACCACTGTAGGTTAAGAGCGAGACCACCACTGATGATCGCACCACCCTCGTTGACGGATTTATAGACGACAGGGGATTGCTCGGTGCCTGAGTCGGCAGGTGTGAAGGTGAGGGTGTCTGGGAGGTAGTAGGTACCGTCTGCGATATGCACGGTGACGGGTTCTTTACCTGCATAGAGGCGTGCCTTCTGTTGCGCTGCTTGGAGCGTCTTCAATGGAGCCGTACGGGATCCTGGGTTTTGGTCTTTACCACTGGGTGCTACGTATATCCCAGCTGCGTAGAGGCCACAGGTCATAGGCAAGCATAAGAGTAGGTAATGTAATATTTTGTTCATTAGTTGACGTGTATGTATTGTGCTTAGTGTCGTAGTAGATAGGTGTACTCTCTGAAGTTAGAGAGGGAGTAGGAGACTCGAGATTCTTGGTCTGTTAGGGCGGTGAGAAGGAGTGATGAAGAGGATTTGCTTACGGTCCTCGTACTTGCGCCACTTACCGCTGAAGAGGGGGAGTGTCTTTCCCTCTTCGATTCTGTCGATAGTTGTATGGTAGATACGACCATCGCTGTCAGGTGGGGTAAGGATGAGACGTTGTC
>WTJZ01000082.1:0-2998 GCA_011524615.1 Akkermansiaceae bacterium
CCCTGCACAGTCGCCCCCACAGACCACTCCCACGCCTCAGGACACGCCCCCAACCATCCAGCGAGAACAGTCCATCCCTAGAGAGAATATGACGAATGTCCTAGGCCTCCTCGAGAACCCTCGTCTGGAACCTTCTCCCAGTAGCTCTCCGAACCACCTGTGGCATCTCGTTCCAGCAGCCATCACCCTGATCCTGCTCATCCGCCTCTTCACCATCTTTGCTCTGCCTAAACTCCGACCAAACCCTGCGAAAAAGGCCGCCCAGCAAGAACTCCGCACTCTCGGGAAACTCCCAGACTCTATCGAGTTCCTCAAGGCCGCCTCCCGCTTTGCCCAACAGTATATGCAGAATACCGATCTCCAGCAACGCATCGACGCCCTTCGTGACACCCATTGCTATGGGCCACAGCAGTCAGACCTCCCCTCCTCGACGCGCTCCGACCTGACTCAACAGCTCCAGCAGGCGCTCAAGTCGATCACCCCGATCATTCTGGTCGCGCTCCTCCTCACCCCATTAGTGAGAGCAGAGCAGCCCCCCCAGTGGCACCAAGACGCCCTTGCCTTTAGTCAGCAAGAGAACTACGCCGCCTCCCTCACCACCTATCTCAATGCCTACCCCGATCAGGACTTCCCAGCCGATATCCTCTACAATATCGGCACCTGCTATGCCAAACAGGATGAACCTGGCACCGCCATGCTCTACTACCGTCGCGCCCTCCTCACCGATCCAGAGCATGCCGAGGCCGCCCAGAACCTCCGCTTCCTCGAGCGCTCCCATGGCTCGATTATCATCCAGCGCAGAGGACTGAACCTCCTCTTGAGTCAGGTCCCTCTCGACACCTTTTACACCATCCTGTGGGTTCTCGTCTGGACCTTTATCATCGCCAGCCTGATCGTCTTCACCTCTCAGCCCTCTCGCCTCAGGCTCATCGCCTGGGTCTGTATCGCCCTCTCCACCATCCTCCTCCCCTTCGCGACTGCGAGCGTTCTCCTCTACCCGAGTGATGGTAAGTTCTGTGAAAAGAGCCAAGTGGCCGTCATCACCTCTCCCACCCCCACCATGGCTCGTACCGGAGCCTCTAACAGTGCTGACCAAGTCATCAAGGTCCCTCCAGGTAGCATCGCCCGTATCCTAGAGCAACGTGGCCTCTGGGCCTACCTCGAGTTCTCTAACAATACCCGAGGCTGGCTCAATACCCGCCACCTCACCATGCTCATCCCACAGGCCTCGCTAGAACAGATCACCCCCGTCGAGGGCGAGTCCGAACTCTAATCCTCCCTCATGATCGGCATCCTCGACTCCGGACTCGGTGGCCTCTCTGTCCTTAGAGAGATTCACCGCCTCATGCCTCAGCACTCCTTCCTGTACATTGCTGACTCCGCCTGGTGCCCGTATGGAGCGAAGTCATACGACCAGATCCACACCCGCGTCACTACCCTCGTCGACCACCTCATCCAGCACGGAGCCGAGCTCATCGTCATCGCCTGTAACTCCGCCACCATCGCTTGTGTCGAGTACCTCCGCGCCAACTACCTCATTCCCATCGTCGGCATGGAACCAGGGGTCAAACCCGCCAGCCAGATCACGACCAATGGCAAGGTCGGGGTTTTCGCCACTGAGGCCTCCCTCGCCGGCGCTAAGTTCCACCGCCTGCTGAACACCCACGCCCAAGACATCGAGGTCATCACCCAGCCCTGCCCAGACTTCGTCACCCTCGTCGAATCCGGAACCCTCACTGGCCCTGCGGTAGAAGCCGCAATCCAGCAGTACATCACCCCCATGATCGACGCTGACACCATCGTCCTCGGCTGTACCCACTACCCCTTCCTGAAGAACACGATTGCGCAACTCTACCCTGACAAGCATCTCATCGACACCGGAACCGCCGTCGCCAAACAAGTCCAACGCAAGCTCCCCACCACACAGCGTATCACCGCGCCCCCACAACAACTCTTCCTCACCACCGGATCCGCTACCCACGCCTCACAACTCCTCCCCCAACTCTGCCCAGAGTTCTCCGCACACCAGTTCTCCACCCTATCAGAGAACACATAACCTCTTCAGGAGCGAATCAGGCAAGCTCCCTTGCCCATACCTCCCCCATCTGTGCACATCAGTGTCCATCTGAGGTAAAATCCAAGACCTCTCAACTCTACCCTGAGCACTCCCGACATAGGGTGAGCTGTTAGTCTCTCACGATCTCGCGAAGCTCTGTGAGTAATTGCTCGGTAACCTGATCCTCATAAGTCGTCATTCCCAGCTGAGGATTATTCGTGATCATTCTATCCTGATTACACCAATAGGTTTCCGACTGCTTTTCCATGTACATGATAAGGAGAAAGCCGAATGTAGCTACGGCATAACAAGGGAGGATAAGGTAAGCGGTCAGACCTTTTCTGATCTTAGCCACTCGTGATTCGCTGAGAAGCACGATGCTGTAGATGATTGTAACTACAGCAGATAAAACTTGGCACGCCCCAGAACAGAGAAAGACTGTTGCGGACTCTGTTGGGAGAGCGCTAAGGATCAGACCGCTGAGGGTCAGCCCCAAACTGATGAGAGGAACGACTAGAGATTGCTTAACAGGCTGAAGCCTGGCGCCCACAATGACTGGAAGCGTAATCAAAAGGAGGGCCAGCCCTAAGTACTGACAAATTAATGGATGAGGAAAGTCTTCCCGGTATGAGTAGTTCATCGATAAGGCTTCGCTACTAGGAGGGATGGCGAATCGAGCTAAGCCAAAGAAGACGAGAGGAAGTACAGTAGAAAGTAAGATACAGAGAAGGACTCTTTTAAGGGGAATTAACTGCGTCAGTCGGGCTAACGGCGCACTCTTCTTGAGAAAGGTAAAGGTGTAAATACTACTTAAGATAAAAACAAGAAAGAGGCTTTGCAGAAGAATAGACGCGAGCATCTTCCCGACAAAGCTAATCTCCGCCTGGTTTCCCGCTTGTAGATCCGCATTATTTAATTCTGGAGCATCTTTGACTGCTCGGT
>WTJZ01000082.1:3098-4263 GCA_011524615.1 Akkermansiaceae bacterium
TTTCCCGCTTGTAGATCCGCATTATTTAATTCTGGAGCATCTTTGACTGCTCGGTTTATCGCAGGCAGGCTTAAAGAGGTTATCATGTTTGCGTACTTCTCGAGGCTAGGGTCTGACTCTACATCTCTGTTCCTAAGAGCCTCCTCTCGCACTTTCAGGCGCTCATACTGTGAGATGATACGCGCCCTTAACTCTTGATCAGAGAGGTCAGAAGCTAACTGATAAGCATTCACTGTAATAGTGCTAATAAATGTCTTACAGACCAGCACATCCACAAGGTTATTAGAAGATTGATTCAATTCACTAATAAGCCACTGTGAGATATCGTAGAGTTCGGCAACTTCCTCCCAATTCTGTTCTTGATGAGCATTCTGGAGACCAGCGGCTATCAGGTCTGCAGTTTTTAATTGAGGCTCTACATACATTCTAAAACTCGCTTTAAACGCAACAATTGCCAACTGCTCGACAAAAGACTGCGGATGTGAAAAGAGAGCCATTTGTTGCGTACTGCGCTCTTTAGAGTAATGATCATACCGCCCCATTTCATAGGCTTCTTTGAGGAGCGCAAGAGCCTCTTGGTATTTCGTATTGTCGATGATGGTAAGAGTTCTGGCTTCCTTAGGCATCACCCATTTCTCCGCGCGTTTTGTTTTGAGAGAGGGGCCTTTTTCTATCGCACTCTCAACTAACTTCCCAATCGCTAACAGGTTGTAAAAGGCGTTATCAGAATCGTACTTTTCTACAAATTGAAGATGATTCTCAGGAATCTCCCCGAACTCCGAAAAGTGTGCTTCAGCATACGGAATATAGAACTCTGGTTTCGTCTCATCTAGTAAGTGCAGAGCCTTCCATTGCTCTGTTTCGCTAGTAGCACTCATATCCCCCCACAGCAAGATTTCCTTCTCCTGGCTAAACTCGTGAACTAGATTAACAGATTCCCAATCAATGCATAACTTTTTGACAACCAGAGGGTTTCTCTCGAGTAATGGAGTCATTAGGAAAAGAGCCAATGTGACAAGCGCGACACCCCACGACCCGAGCTGAATCCAGAGACTCACACGACGTTTATCAGGAGTACCTGTGAGCAGAGCCACCGTCTCAGGAGCGAGCCCCAGATCGGTAAGATCTGAGTCAACTTGAGCAGGAGCATCGTCTGAAGGTTGAG
>WTJZ01000089.1:0-2700 GCA_011524615.1 Akkermansiaceae bacterium
GGGTTTCTTTAACTTGTGCGATGTCGATGTCGCCCACGATAGAGAGTTCGATGATGGCGTCTTTTGTGACGGTATTGAGCCAATGGATCGCAGCTTCTTTCTTGAGCGCTTGGGCTTCTTGCTCACTAGGAACTTGAAAGGCGGTGGCATTGCCATGCATGAAGGCGGACATTTTCTCGAAGGCGCCTTCTAGAGTTTGTTCTAGTTGTTCGTATTGGTCTGGGAGAGACTTACGGTAGAGGCGTACGGCTTCGTCATGGTATCCCGCATTGGTCAGGTATGCTCCGATGAGTTTGAGTTGGTCTAGGAGATCATCTTGCTTGGTTTGTGCGTTGAGGATGAAGGCGTCTTCAGCGATCGCAAACCCGACATTCACTTGTTGGGAGGCAAATATCTGACGGAGTTCCTCAGCGGTGTGTTGACCAAGTCCTCCGAGATTGATGAGGCTAGAGGTGAATGCGGGGAGGCCTGCGGTAGGTACACCTGAGCTGAGTCCATGACCTAGTCTGACTTGGACGTAGACCTTGCCTGCTTCGAAGTCGGTTTGCTTGAGGTTGACTTTGATCCCATTAGAGAGGCCGATTTGGTAAAAGTCTAGGTCCTCGATGTGTTGCTCGGAGACGATAGTGGAAGGAGAGCCAAAGGATTGGTACGCAAAGGTGGCGACTTCCTTTTCGACTGGTGCTGTTAGCTGAGTCTTTTGGCTCTCGAGATAGAGGTTCTCGAGAGTGGCCTTATCATCAGCTTGTGTATTAGTGATGGTGAGGGTGAGGTCGTATCCCGGAATGTCCCAGAAGAGCTTAAACGCGTTATGACAGTCAGCAGGTGAGAGGGTGGATAGGATCTGTTCTAAGACGCGCAGGTCTGTCTCCGCTGTCGTGATGACTCGGCGGTCGTTGATCGAGTTGACAATCGCATCTGAGATCTGAGGGGACTGTCTGGTGGCGAATCCGTCGACTTCTGCCTGAGCGGCATTGAGGTAATTCGCTTTGACTTCACTCACCTCCGACTGCGTAAAGCCGTATTCTAGTGCTCGTCTAAATTCGTTCTCGATGACAGAAACCGCGGCAGGCCACTGGCCCTCTGTAGGAGTGACACTAATCCCTCCAAAGGTGATGTCATCGAACCAAGTATAATGGTAGGCTGATCCTCCGATGATAGGGGAGCCTTCCTGCTTGGCGACTTGGTCAAAGCGGCGAGTCAGGATGGTGTTGGCGATCTTGAGCTGAATCTTCTTCGTGCGTGTCTGAACTGTTTCTGGTTGTGAGGTATGCTTGAGTGCGCGTGTGATGGTGATATCCTCCTCGTCGACTTCTGGGTCTGAGAAGACGACTGTACGCAGAGTAGAGGGCTCTGTAATAGTTCCTAGATTTGGGTCAGAGCCTGGCTTGGCCGGAGACTCGAGACTACCAAAGATAGAGGCAATCTTATCCTGATAGGCTGGTACGTCGATGTCGCCTACGACGATGAAGGTCATGCGCTGTGGGTCATAGTAGCTATCGTAGAGATCTTTGATTCGGTCGCGTGAGGTGTTCTTGATGCAGTCTTCGGTCCCGATCGGGAAGCGCCATGTGGCAAGGTGATCTGGTAACAGGTATTCAAACTGTTGCTTCATGAGTCGGAAGTCGACCGAGTCACGTGAATTCTTCTCTGAGAGGATCACCCCTCGTTCGGCCTCTACCTCCTCCTCCAGTAGGAGTGCTCCATCACAGAAGTCACGCATCACGGTGAAACCTAAGTCGAGGGTGCGGTCCTCTAGGTTTGGGAGGTCGAGCTTATAAACCGTTTCATCAAAGGAGGTGTAGGCATTGGCGTGGGCACCAAAGGCGATTCCTAGTCGCTGCATCTCCGGGATGAGTTCGGCAGACGTGTAGTTCTCACTGCCTTCGAAGACCATGTGCTCTAGGAAGTGTGCCATGCCTTGTTGGTCATCGGCCTCATGAAAGGCGCCCGCATCTATGTGCAGACGGAGCGATACCCTCTCAGGAGGTTCTGTATTTGGGTAGATGATGTACTTAAATCCATTCTCGAGTTCTCCAAAGACGGCAGCTTGATCGACTGGAAGGTCACTCTCTTCATGGTGCCATGTGCTTGCTGCATTCAGATTGAAGCAGGAAAGAAAGAGTAGCGGGGTGATGATGGATAACTTAGGCATGATTTTCGGCGACTGTAGTAGAGCGAACTAGTTATGCAAGGATGGAGGTGTGAGAAAATGTAAATTTTGCTTTTTTGGGGAGTCAGATGGTGGCAGTGAGGAGGTATGAAGTTATATGATACTCTAGAAGGTAAGCCTTTAGACGTTAGCCCGATCGATGGAGAGACGTATCGATTTTACTGCTGTGGACCAACGGTATATGGTCCTGCACATATCGGTAACTTCAGGACTTTTGTGATCCAAGATGTCTTCAGACGTACTCTGGAGGTGGGGGGGACTAAGACCTTTCACGTGCGTAATCTGACCGACGTAGATGATAAGACGATCAAGGGCGCTATCGCTCAGGATGTCCCTCTTAAGGACTACACCGACGGCTGGACGGAGAAGTTTCACGCTGACTGTGATGGGCTGAATTGTTTGCCTCCCCATAGTGAGCCGAGTGCAGTAGCGCACATTCCACAGCAGATCGAGATGATCGAGATCCTGATCGAAAAAGGACATGCGTATGCGTCCGAAGACGGATCTGTTTACTTTAATATCTCTTC
>WTJZ01000089.1:2800-4244 GCA_011524615.1 Akkermansiaceae bacterium
GACTTAATCTTCCCGCACCATGAGAATGAGATCGCGCAATCTAAGTCCTGTTATGGAGGAGACTTTGCCAAGCATTGGTTCCATGTGACGCATCTCCTCGTCGATGGAGGGAAGATGTCTAAGTCTCTCGGGAACTTCTATACTCTCGGAGATTTGATTGATAAAGGGTATTCTGCAGGAGAAGTGCGCTATGTGCTCTTAGGTGCTCATTACCGAAAGCAGTTAAACTTTACCCTCGATTCTCTTCATGCGGCTCGAGAAGCACTCGGTAAGCTCTCAAAGGCTCTTTACGACTTCCAGCAGGAATACCAGGGCTTAGAAGCGCCAGAAGAAGCCGATTTGCTGGGTGTAGAGAATTTCGGTCAATTCCAAGCTGCTTGGGATGTGTTGCAATATGATCTTAATACGCAAGCGGCCATCGGGAAAATGTTCGCGCAACTCAAAAGATTAAAAGGCCTTAGCCTCGCAGAGGCTACTCAGTCATGGATTGGATGGCATGCAATCTTGTTCGCGTTGGGGATCGACGTGCCTGTGTTCGAACCAGAGCCAGAAGTAAGCGCGCCTGCAGAGATCAGAGAACTCGCAGAAGCTCGAGCAGCTGCAAAAGCAAGCAAGGACTGGGCGAAATCAGACGAAATCAGAGACGAGCTCAAGGCCAAGGGCTGGGAAGTCGTTGATGGTAAAGACGGATGGAGCCTCAGGGAGGTGAAGTGAGTTCACCAGGATATGAATGAGCTGCCCAAGTGAGCGTTCTGCGATGAAATAATGGAGAGGCCTAAGCGTAATTGGTGAAATCTGTCTTTTACGTCCAATAAAAATTAATTTTTTGTGGGATAATAAAAAAAAGTCTTTGCACCCGATGCAGTCTCATGTAATCAGCTACCACACTTTGATGAAAACACAAACAATGCAAAAATTTAAAAAAGCCGCTGTCGTTGCGTTTGCGTCGGCCGCATCGCTCCTTATGGTGTCTTGCGATGCAGGAAGCAGTGATGAAGAAGGTAGTACAGATCCAGCTCCAGATACATTAGACGCTACCTCCTTAATGATCTTTAATGATACAACGTTTAGGTTTGATTTTGGTAAGATTTCAGGTGACGCGACAACTGGAACGGAGAGTGGTTTTTGTTCTTCTTTTGAGCCATCAGAGACGACAACGCTAAGCCTGATCGATGCTGTGGGTGCTCCTACCATATATGAATTCTCTACCCGAATCTCTAATGTGTCTTACACATACCAGAAGACAGGTAGTCATTCTGGCACGATTGTTATCACTGCAGATGGTGCACCTAATCCTGACGCGGAGACATTGGTAGAAGATATTTTTGTTGGTTCCTCCTACACTATTAATTTAGACATCATTTTTGGGTCTGAAAGTAATTATGTTGAAGAAATTTTCGTTGATGGAAACACGAATGGTACGGAAGATTTTTCTACAGTAACT
>WTJZ01000014.1:0-11465 GCA_011524615.1 Akkermansiaceae bacterium
CCTCGTCGCTAGCGCCCTCGGGATTGACAGATGGGATGCGGACTAACGATTGGAGTAGGTCAGTGCAGGATGTCATAGACCTAACCTTGCCCGCAGGCTTCTATTGGTAAAGGGGAAAGTAAACCGCCACGCTTGGATTCGATTTTGATCAACCGCGAAAGGCGCGTAAAAACGCGAAAGTGTTGGTGTATTGATCGTAAATGCGGGTGATGTCGAGGGGTGAAAATAGGAAAGAGTTTCCTCCTCATCTAAGGAGGTCTTTAGTGGTTGTGTAGTATCTATAGTGTGGAATGTGCTTGAAAACGCTTCCTTAGTGGGGTAATTGAGTCGCTTGGTGCGAGTGAGTCTCTGAGTGAGTTGTTTGCATCCATTATGAATATGAAGAGAATAACGATATTACTGTTGGCACTCGTTACGTTAATTAATGCCGAAATTGAGTATAAGAAAGTGACCGTTCTTAGTCGAGAGTATGTGGGTGTAGCGGTGGTTGAGTTTGATGATGTCTTACACGTTAAGTGTGGAGAGATAGATTCGGGAACATTGGACTCCTACCCCTTCCTGAGAGTATTGCAAAATGAGTGGCTCTTACTTTTGAACGATTTTGACCTTAGTCTAGAGACGTATTTGAGCTACTGCTATGTGGAAGACGAGGGGCATAAGCAGGAACTCACAGAGGGATATGAGCGAGCCTTAGAAAAGTTTAAAACTGCTGACGATGTCCTTGGTACTCAATACGCTAAATACTTTTCCAACACCTATGTGAAAGGGGCTGTGTTTTATAAGATAGGGGATCTAGAATATTGCAATCTAGACTTTGGGTTTACCGAGGATTATGGTGACGACCAGATTTCAAATAAAATTGCAGTGAAGCAAGATGGGCTTTGGAAGCTTTATAGAGGGGAATTGGATATCTTGTCCTTCAGCAAACAGCCTCTTGGCTCAATCGCAAAGATACAAAAGGCGATGGCAACAGGTAATCTCTTATACCTAGAGGGCGGGAGCGTTATGGTTCCTGTGACTGTAGAGGAAGAATCATACACAAGACCTGACCATGAATAATCTTTACAGGGTGTTATTAAGCATCGTTGTTCTCGTTGCTAATGGATGGAGCCATGAATTTCCGCGTTCTGATGAAGAGGTGACTAGGCTCTCTATGATTATTGTCGATGGAGAGGTTATTCATAAGAAACTTCTTTCTTCCGAGACAATGGTAAATCCCGTAACGAAATTAAAATATGTTACCGAGGAATATGAATACACCTTTAAGGTGGTGAAAACGTTTCGTGGAGGTGAGTATCTAGAAGGGGACGTTCTGAGCCTGAATGAAAGCATTTGCTTTGGACCTGGTTTTAGCAAGTCTGTAAGCTTTAGTGTAGGGGACCGTTTTAGATACTTTTGGGGGAGAGGAAAATTAGTGGATGGTAAGTTGGTCGCTGATCAAATAGTGGTCGAACAGATGAAGTCTGAATCATACAAATTTTATGTAGAACGGCGTTTTGAAGCAAGGCCTGAACTCTTCGGGACACCTCTTAATTGTTCACACCTAGGCAGTGCAGAAGGTAAATAATGGGCTTGGCTTAGCCATTTCCCAAACAGTTCACTTTCCGAGTCAGGCATCAAGGGCGTAAAGAATACCGAGAAGGGGGAATCACCCCTTCCTTAACGGGCGAGTGTCTGTTGCTTTAACTGTCACTTGTGGTAATATGGTGAAATTCGTGTATGAGTGATAATTTGTGCTGTGGAGCGATTTTTGTGGTCAATTGATAATGCGTAGCGTAAATATTTCTCAAATATTAAAGAGACGTATGATCAAGTATATATTCGCATTGATAAGCTTATTGCTTTCGGTTGAGTCAAACGCTGGAAACTTTGCTCTTGATGATAAGGGGGAGTCACTGACGTTTACAGGCTATTACGTCTCACCTTCTGAAATCGACACCTTGGAGGAGCTAGTCGAGTCAGGCAGCTATAATGATGAAATAGAGGGTGCTTATAAGGTAGCTCTCAAACATTTTTATGATTTTGCGAAAGGTCTCTGTAAAGAGATGAATGATGAGAGTAAGATCGAGCTTAAAAACTTTTATGATGAGGGGTCTAGAGAGAGTTTACCGTTTCTTGTACTGCCTCAAGAAACGAGGCAGTTATTCGCTGAGAGGTGCATACTAAAAGCTAAGCCAATTGCGTTGGTAAAAAATGGTCATTACTATAATCTGTACACCTACGATGAATCGATGAAGAGGGTCAACCCTTCAGCCTTTAACGTCTTATTAAGAGAGGATGACTCAGTATTTTTTGTCATCGACCAAGACCATGATATTGCGACATCTCCAGTCACACAAAAGTTTTTGGAATTGCTTTCAAAGGAGATTCAATAAGGGGGCTGTCTGATTTGCTTACTAGGTTTCGTCCTGAGAGCATAAAAAAAGCCGCTCAGGTGAGCGGCTAGAAGATATGTAGTATCTGGTTGGTTACCCTTGGGTTTCCTTGATGTACTCTCCGACCCAGTCGATACCATAGGTCCCGTTGATGAAGTCGGGGTGGTTAATGATTTCGAGTTGGAATGGGATAGTCGTCTTGATTCCCTTGATCATGAATTCCTTGAGAGCACGGTCCATACGCTTGATCGCGAGCTCACGAGTAGCTGCGGTTACGATGAGCTTAGCAATCATGGAGTCATAGTATGGAGGAACGGTGTATCCAGAGTAGACGTGTGTATCTACACGGACTCCCTTACCTCCAGGTGCGTACCAGAGCTCGATCTTACCAGGAGATGGAGCGAAGTTGTTGTATGGATCCTCTGCGTTGATACGGCACTCGATCGAGTGTCCACGAGGCGTCGCATTGAGAACGTGGTCTGAGAATGGTTCGCCTGCAGCAACACGGATCATCTCCTTGATGAGCTCACATCCCATGACTTCTTCTGTCACAGGGTGCTCTACCTGGATACGCGTGTTCATCTCCATGAAGTAGAAGTTTTCACCCGCTTCATCGACGAGGTACTCGATCGTACCTGCGTTCTCGTAACCTGCCTCACGAATGAGAGAGACGGAAGCCTCACCCATTGCCTTACGCAGTTCGTCAGAGAGGAGAGGAGATGGGCATTCTTCGATGATCTTTTGGTTACGGCGCTGCATAGAGCAGTCACGCTCACCGAGGTGGAGGTAGTTTCCGTGGCTGTCGCCAAAGACTTGGAACTCTACGTGGTGTGGCTTGAGCACTAACTTCTCAAGGTAACAGTCACCATTGCTGAAGCAAGCGATCGCTTCTTGTGAGGCCTGAGTGTAGAGAGTCTCGAACTCGTCCTCGGAGAAACATGGGCGCATCCCTCGTCCACCACCGCCAGCAGTAGCCTTGATCATAACGGGGTATCCGATGCGTGCCGCCTCTTCCTTACCATGAGCTGCGTCACGGAGGATGCCTTCTGACCCAGGAGTCACAGGTACTCCTGCACGGACAGCAGTGTCTCTCGCGGTGTTCTTGTCACCCATCTTGCGAATCACGTCTGCAGATGGTCCGATGAACTTGATGTTAGAGCTCTCACAGATTTCCGCGAAGCGTGCGTTCTCAGAGAGGAATCCGTAACCTGGGTGGATGGCCTCAGCCTCTGCGATCTCAGCAGCAGCGAGGATACGGTCAGGCTTGAGGTAACTCTCGGCACTAGGTCCAGGTCCGATACAGACGGCCTCGTCAGCGAGCTGGACATGCATAGAGTCTACGTCTGCCTCTGAGTATACTGCTACAGAAGTGATGCCGAGCTCACGACATGCACGGATGATGCGGAGAGCGATTTCCCCACGGTTAGCAATGAGAACTTTCTTAAACATGCGTTGCGGAGTAATGGGGGATTATCCAATGCGGAAGAGGTCGTCACCAAATTGTACTGGTGTGCCGTCCGCTACACAGATTTCTGTGATCTTGCCTGATTTCTCAGCCTTGATCTCGTTCATCACCTTCATCGCCTCGATGATGCAGATGGTTTGACCTTCGCTGATGGTGTCACCTACGTTCACGAATGCATCTGCATCTGGAGCTGGCTTTTGGTAGAATGTACCGACCATTGGAGAAGTGATTGCTTCACCTGCAGGTGCTGGAGCTGCCGCTGGTGCGCCTGCTGGAGCCGCCGCTACTGGAGCAGGTGCGGCAGCAACTGGTGCAGCGGCTGGAGCTGCAGAAATGCTTGGTAGTGCAGCAAGGAGGTCTTTTGCTGCTTCGATGTCTGAACCTTTCTTGAGTTCGAGCTCGAATTCTTCTTTTTCTAAACGAAAGTGAGATAACCCATGCTCATCCATGAGTTCGACTAGTTGACGAATATCTTGTAAATCCACGGCTAATGCTGATTTTTGTGTTTCGATACCCTATGACTTATGTTTAACAGCAGTCAAGAAAACAGCAATGAAAACGACATTCCCGATCAACGAAAAGGCGTCTGAGCAGCTAGGGCGCGAGGTGTTTACTAATGAATTTGTCCCCGCAGACTTCTTCAAGGAGCAGGAATTGTCGGACTTGTTTGAGCGTGATGCACCAACAGAGATCGATCTTGGTTGTGGAGATGGTTCATTTCTTATCCAACTGGCCCAGCAGTACCCTGAGCGAAACTTCCTCGGAGTAGAGCGTCTCATGGGGCGTGTTAAAAAGGTTTGTAAAAAGGCGTACAGAGCGAACTTAACGAACGTTAAGGTGCTCCGATTAGAGACTTTGTACACGGTTCAGTGGTTATTACCGAAGAATTCGTTCGATCGGATTCACCTGATTTGCCCTGATCCATGGCCGAAGGAGAAGCACCATAAGAATCGACTCATGCAGGAGCCGTTCTTCGAGGCTGTACATCAGTTATTAAAGCCGACGGGGGAGTACCTCTTCCGTACGGACCATGAGGAGTACTATGACTGGTCGGTAGAGAAGATGGCCGAGTTCCCTAAGTTCAAAACGATCGAGTGGAATGAAGAGGACTTCTTCTATCCTAAGTCGGACTTTCAACTCCAATGGGAGGCCGAAGGGAAGAGATTACATAATATGCGCTGTCTCAAGGTGGAGGCATAAGTCTCTCTGTTGCTTACGCTCTTTTCACTTGCAAATATGCAATGCTGTCGCACTTAAAGAGGTATGAGCAAATATGAAGTAGTCTTATTCGACTTTGACGGGACGATCGTGGATACGGAGTGGATCATCTACGAGGAGGTACAGGCTATCTTTCACCGCGAGGGGCAGGAACTGCCTCTCACCGAGTATGTGAAGTGTATTGGTAGCAGCTATGAGGCCTGGTCACCACAGACGTACCTAGAGGAGTTGACGGGCAAGAGCTATGACTGGGAGACTCTGCGTGCGGAGCGCAATAAGAAGATTAGAGCACGACTCGCTGACCAAGGGCCTGTCGCTGGAGCGGTAGAGGCTCTCGAGTATACTCAGCAGAATGGAGTGCGTCTCGGGGTGGTCTCTAGTTCGACTCATGACTGGGTGGATAATTGGTTAGAGAAGCTAGATCTCGCGAGCTACTTTGAGCATGTGACGTGTCGTGGAGATGCTCCACGCATCAAGCCTGCTCCCGATCTCTATCTCAAAGGAGCAGAGCGAATGGGCGTCGCTCCAGAGAAGTGTCTCGTCATAGAGGACTCGCGTAACGGAATGCTCGCTGCTCTCGAGGCAGGGATGGATGTCGTGGCAGTGCCAAATCGGATCACCACGGTATCGGACTTTAGCGAGGCTCTCGTAGTGCTGGATTCTCTAGAGGACTACGCCAAGGTATTATCGTTTTATTTGACTTAGAGTCTTCTGTCTCACGTACGGGGGCGGCATGGGATATGCTTTGTGTAGGTGGAACAACACCATGAAAACTACACAAGCAGTGGCGACCCTTGCGGCCACTTTAATAACTATTGTATCGCTCACGGGTAGAGTGAATGCGGCATTAACGATTACCTGGTCACAGGTGGGAGCTGATGTCGTAGCCGTCTCAAGTGGCTCCCTCAGTGAGCCTGCTTCATTTGACTATGAAGCTCTTAACTACGGTCCTAGCTCATATGTTTATGGCGCGGGGGCATATATAGGAGAGCGTCCAGATCAATCGGATATCTGGAACGGGACGGACGTAGGTTCGTTCGTGGCTACATACTCTACTGCCTCATCAAGCACTGGCTTGTATGTCGGTCTAGGAGTAGCTGTGAATGGCGCAGTAGTAGATGCGACCTATGTCTATGGTTCAGAGTTGTCATCGAGTTCGACATGGTTATCTACGACCTTAGCTGCTCTAGGGTTGTCTGCAGCGGATGATTACCGCCAGATCACCTACAGTACTGCGAGTGGAGGTACTGATACTCTTACGCTTAGAGTTGCTGCAGTTCCTGAGCCTAATTCGGTGGCGTTCATGGGATTGGCAGGGTTATGTGTAGTCGTGCGACGACACAGAAGAGCTTAGAATATGATGATCGTGCCGTTCCACTACTGGGGAGCGGTACGCGTGGTCTGTGATGACTGGGGGCGGATAGTATTTCTCCTTAAGACTGGATTTTTTTTAGCAAAAGAGTAAGAGGGTGATACATCATGAAGCGCTCACTTTCTCACATTCTTGGAATCGTCTCATTAGCCCTGCTGTTCGTCGGGTGTACAGGTGCTCCGATCGTCTCTGCTCAGGAGAATCTGGAGCGCTCGGGCGCGGCAAACGGGGTGCCTGGCTTCCCCACTGAGTTTAGGGGCGCGTGGTCAGCGTGTGTCTATAACATTGATTGGCCGAGTAAGGCAGGGTTGAGTGCGAGTACACAGAAGGCTCAGTTAGTTCAGATGCTCGACAAGATGGCAGCATTGAATATGAATGCCATCATCTTTCAGGTGCGCCCTCAGGCTGATGCGGTCTATTATTCTGCGCTCGAACCATGGAGTGGCTGGGTCTCAGGGCAGATGGGGCGTTCCCCAGGGTATGACCCTCTGCAGTATTGTATCCAGCAGGCGCATGCGCGTGGGATAGAGGTACATGCGTGGTTTAACCCCTTTAGAGCCTCACCGAATAAGAATAAGTATGCGAGCGCATCTCACATTTCGCGCTCTGCTCCGCATCTAGTGAAGCAGTATGGGGACTACCTCGTCATGGATATCTCACGGGCGGAGGTCAGACAGCATGCGCTGAATGTCATGATGGATGTGGTCAGACGTTATGACATCGATGGAGTCCACCTGGATGACTACTTCTACCCGTACCCTAAGAAGGGCTTGGGTGACTTCCCTGATGGGCGCAGTCCGTCTCAGCGTCGCGCGTATATCGATCAGTATGTTTCCTCCCTCTATTCCTCAGTGAAGGGGACGAAGCCATGGGTACGAGTGGGGATCTCGCCCTTCGGGATCTGGAAGCCTGGAGTACCTAGTGGGGTCGAGGCTAATGTGAGTGCCTATGACCAGCTGGCCTGCGATGCACCTAAGTGGTTGCGCAATGGTTGGGTCGACTACATGATGCCTCAGTTATATTGGAGAGACCACTCCGCTCAGAGTTATTCTAAGCTCCTCTCCTGGTGGCGAGGCCAAGGCAGTCGCCCTGTCTGGCCAGGCATCGCGACGAGCCGCATTAATTCCTCCGAGGATCCAGGGAGACCAGCCAGTGAGATCACACATCAGGTGCAACTCTCACGTACGGTGGGGAGGAACTGGGTCGGACATGCTCACTGGAGCGCTAAGGCTCTCATGCAGAACCGTGGAGGGATCAGTACTCAGTTATCGAGAGGGGCGTACGCCTATCCAGCGCTAGTGCCCCCGATGCCATGGATCGCTAGTGCCGCTCCACCAGTACCTGCAGGGCGTTATTCTAGAGGGCGTCTCACCTGGTCGACACAGGACGCATCTAAGGTAGCGATTCAGGTGCTGTCACAAGGGCAGTGGATTCCTTATCGCGTAGTACCAGCGTACCTCGAGTCGGTCGGAATCCCGACCTCTGCAGAGGCGGTTGCTATTAGATCCGTGAACCGCTATGGTCAAACTTCTGCACCAATCGTTCTCCGATGATCATTGACAGATGATGAACTCCATCAGCGACGCTTACTACTTCAGCACAGAACAAATCACTTACGAAATCAGATAGAATGAAAAAAATACTAGGAATCGACAGTAAGAGTAGAATTAAGACATTTTTCGCTTGTTTATTAATAAGTGGAATCAGTACTAACATAGCATGTTCCGAGGAGAAATCAGCGGAGACATCCCATCCTAAACAAACATCCTTAATGAATCCTTCTGTAAAAATTGAAACAAGTCTTGGTGATATCGTAGTAGAACTCAACGCTGAGAAGGCACCACTGACCGTTAAGAACTTCCTAAGTTACGTTGATGACAAATTTTACGACGGGACTGTGTTTCACCGAGTGATCAAGAACTTCATGATCCAAGGGGGCGGAATGGTCTCAGAGGGTGGTAGCTTCCAAGAGAAGGATACAAAGGCACCAATCACGAATGAGTCGAGCAATGGACTCAAGAACGACCGTGGCACAATCGCGATGGCTCGTACCAATGACCTTAATTCAGCAACTTCTCAGTTCTTCATTAACGTGGTCGACAATAATGGTCTGAACCACGGAGGCCCATACGGTGGTTATGCCGTCTTTGGTAAGGTAACCTCCGGAATGGATGTCGTCGATGAGATCCGTGCAGTAAAGACAGGGAACAAGGGATACTACCAAGATGTCCCAATGAAGGACGTGACAATCGTGTCGATTAGCAAGATCGAGGAATAAAAGCTTGCTCAATAGCTAAAGAAATAGCCATAACCAGCGTAGCATGTACGTATTACCTTACATCCTACCGGTTGTGGCTTTTTTATTGGGATCTATTCCATTCGGCCTCTATATCGCTAATTCTAAAGGCATTGACATCCGCAATGCAGGCTCTGGGAACATCGGAGCGACCAATGTCTTTCGCGTTGTGGGGAAGAAGCACGGGTTGATTTGTTTCTTCCTAGATGTCTTAAAGGGGGCTGTACCTGTTCTATTAGCGGTGAACCTCCTCGGGATCGAGGGTAAGAGTCCGTTGACAGAGTTCGACTTTCTAGAGTCACTACGTACAGTTTACCCATCAGATAAGCAGACCTTTATCCAAGCGATGCAAGTGCTGACAGGCTTATGCGCTGTTCTAGGGCATAATTACTCGCCTTGGGTTGGCTTCAAAGGGGGGAAAGGAATCGCGACCACCGCAGGTGTGATTCTGGCACTCATGCCGATTGGGTTCCTTATTCTTATTGCCTTTTGGGCCTTACTCACCTTTACGACGCGCTACGTAGCAGTCGGTAGTGTAGCGGCATCGATAGCCTTTCCTCTGATTGTCTTCTGGGGGGCGAACCATCACCACGTGGATAATGATAAGTCTCTTCCTTCCCTCTGGGAGGCGGGTACGTATAATAAGCCTCTCCTCATCTTTGCGATCGTGGCAGGCACCTTGGCGACGTGGAAGCACCGTGCGAACATTAAGCGTCTCATGAATGGGACAGAGAACAGATTCGGTAAGAAGAAAAGCTAATGGACGCTCATGTTGCTGTGATCGGAGCGGGGTCGTGGGGGACTGCGCTAGCGCATCTCGTCGCGCCAAATGTACAGAAGGTGACTCTGATCGCACGGAGTGCAGATCAGGTGCGAGCTATCAATGAGGAGCGACGTAATCCTAAGTACCTCACTGGGTTGGAGCTACATCCTCATTTGACCGCGTCGACCTCCTTGGCGGATGTGCAGGGAGCAGATGTGATCGTACTCGGTGTGCCGACCTCTGTTACCAGAGATACTGCAGAACAGCTCCAGGCTCTCGGACTCTCCTCTGACACGGTATTAGTATCCGTTGCTAAGGGGATCGAGCGAGGTACTGGCCTCCGCATGTCGGAGGTGATTCAAGATGTCTTACCTGATCATCAAGTAGCGGTGCTCTCTGGGCCTAATCATGCGGAGGAGGTAGCGCTAGAGCTCCCGACTTGCACGGTGATCGGAGCACAGGATTCTACGGTGGCAGGTCGCTTGCAGGCTCTCTTTGCCTCGCCGACCTTTCGTAGCTACACAAGTGATGATCTGATCGGGATCGAGTGGGGTGGCGCGATTAAGAATATCTTTGCGATTGCAGCTGGGATCGCGGCCGGGCTGAAGCTGGGTGATAATGCAGTCTCAGCTTTGGTCACACGCGGATTGGCCGAGATGACACGATTAGGGAGTGCCTTCGGGGCTAAGGAGGCCACCTTCGCGGGACTGTCTGGTGTAGGGGATCTGATGACAACTTGTTTCTCTCCGCACTCTAGGAATAATCAAATCGGACTCGCACTGGCAGAAGGTCTCACTGTAGAGCAAGCTTGTGATCGGCTTGGCATGGTCGCAGAAGGGGTGAAAAATACTCAGTCTATCTACGAGCAAGCTCAGGAAAAAGGAGTCGATACTCCTCTCATCTCTGCGGTCTATGCCATCCTCTATCAAGGAGTGAAGCCTCAGGAGGCGCTCCACGCACTCTTCACGAGAGAGCTCAAGGCAGAGGGGTAGTTCAGCTCGCGGATGAGGCGCGTTACTTTAGAAAAATAAAATAAATTGCTTTTTTTGCGAAATTAGGCATTTTCGTGCACATGGCAAAGAAAGCACTTGGTAAAGGCTTAGGAGCGCTCATCAAGCCCGTTCCATCGCAACCATCTGTCGGAGTGACCTCTGGAGATGGCGAGAGTGTGCACTATTTACCAATTGCAGAGGTAGTTCCGAGCCCTCGGAACCCTCGAAAGATGTTTACAGAGGAGGAGATCTCGCAGCTAGGAGACTCGATTAGAGAGCATGGTATTATTCAGCCCCTGATCGTACGTCAGGTCTATGGGAAGTATGAGTTAATCGCTGGTGAACGTCGCTGGAGAGCCTCACAAGCGATCAACCTCAAGACAGTCCCTGCGATCGTGCGGGAGGCCTCTGACCAAGATGTGATCGAGATGGCTCTCATCGAGAACCTACAGCGTCAGGATCTCAACCCGATCGAAGAGGCTGCAGGCTATCTCCGTCTCGCTCAAGAATTTGACCTCCGTCAGGAAGACATCGCTAAGCGGGTCGGTAAGTCACGTGCGAGTGTAGCGAACGCGATTCGCTTACTCGACTTACCCGATGAGTTACAGGCCTTCCTCGCTAAGGGGCAGATTACAGTCGGCCACGCGAAGGCGATCCTCGCCCTCAAGGATGAAGAGCATAAGAAGGCGGTGGCAGATCAAGTGATCCGCCAAAAGATGACCGTGCGCCAAACCGAGAAGGCGGTGCAGGATATCAATACTCCAGCGGCTACTGCTCAGACCTCATCACAACCAAAGGCGGGGCTGAGTCCAGAGCTCGTAGAGGTACAGAACTCACTCAGAGATCACTTCTCTACATACGTCTCGATTGCTGACAATGGTAAGAAGGGTAAGATCGAGCTCGAGTACTATGGTGCAGATGACCTCCAACGAATCCTAGACCTCCTAGGCCTTGGAGAATCCTGAAGCCGTTACTGAGCGCTTA
>WTJZ01000014.1:11565-13201 GCA_011524615.1 Akkermansiaceae bacterium
CCCTCTTAAAGAAGAAAATTTTCGTGTTAGTTCGCGCACTTTCGCGGTTCTATAAGCGTCCCTACCTTGACCTGTAAGCAGATGATTAGCGGTGCTTCACACCTGACCAGAGGAGCATGACCTTCTTCATGATCTGGTAGATGGAGAGGTTCTGTGAACGGCGATACATCAGAATGCAGGCTAGGCCTCCGAAGATCAGCTCCGCAGACCAGGCAGCGAGGAATGGCGGCATGTAGCCTCCATTGCCAAAGGCGATGAACATCTCAGTAAAGAAGAAGAGTAAGAGGCAGAGCACGAGGGCAAAGATGATGCCGCCGACTGCGCCCTTGCGAGAATAGATGACGCCTAGCGGAGCTGCGAGCAGGCTGGTAATGAGTCCCATCCAGGGCTTAGAGATGCGGGCATGGAATTGAGTTTCGTATGGCTGTTGATCAATCCAGTCGACATCGGAGTTCGTGGCGATCCAGTCTTGGAGCTCAGGGATGCCAAGTGTAGTCGGCTCCAGGCCAGGAGAGATGAGCTGGGATGGGGTCTCTGGCCAGTCGGTCAGAGTGAGCGACTTCTGCTGTGGCTTATAGCGAGGGGCGATGGGGTGCTGGAGGTCGAGTTCGGAGACATTAGTGAGAGTCCAGGTGCCAGATTGGTGGTCCCATGAGGCTGACTCAGCACGGAGACGGCTCACTAGGGCTTCGTCTTTTTTGGTCGTGATCTCTACATGTTGCAGGGGAGCTCCCTGGAAGTAGTCCTTGGGGAAGAGGCCTACATACCAGAGTCGGTCGGTTTCTTGGTGGTAGTAGAGGACATTTCGCGCACGTGTCAGAGAGTCGTATTTGGCTAGATCCTTGAGCCCTGCTCTCTGGGCTTGACCCGATGGGGCCCAGTGGTAGTTCAGGATGCCTAGGGTAAGGGAGGTAAATACTGCGACCCCAGCAATCGGAGCGACGATCCGGAAGAAGCCACGTCCGGTCTGAATCATCCCGATGAGCTCGCGAAACTGTGAGAGCTTACCAAGCGTAAAGAGGGTGGTGAGGAGTAGGACGAATGGGCTGAGAGCCACGAGGAGCTGCGGAATCTGTACGAGGTAGTACTGAAGGATGATGCCTCCAGTGCCCTCACGGTCTCCAAAGTCTCCATGAGTATTCTGCACCTCTAACAGAGCCCAAATGACGACGAAGCCTGTTAAGATGATCAGGAACATCCCTATCTGCTGTCGGATGATATAGCGGTCCAGGATCCCACAGAACTGCGCGTAAATGAACGCGCCCAGAGCTGGTAAATAGAGCGCCGCGATTGCGAGGTATGGTCGGAGGATGTGCAGTGGTCTGTACGCATCCGGAAAGCTAACTAAATGCTGGGAGGTCAAGCTATGTTCCAATTCCCATAAGTAAGGGGCGAGGCATGAGGCTACGATCACTCCGCCGATACAAATCGCGTAGCGCTTCAGGAGTCGGATGATATGTTCAGCCTGCTCAGACATCTTAGAGTATAGGGAATGCCAGAATTCTCAGAATTGTAAAGAGGTTCGGAGCTTAGATTTATGATTAGGGTTCGGGGGGAGTGCTCTTGCTGGTTAGAGGTGATTTAGCCTAGAGCAGAAATTTGCTCGAAGCTGAGCTCGAATTTGGCGAGATACTTT
>WTJZ01000107.1 GCA_011524615.1 Akkermansiaceae bacterium
GATCATGCAATCAGCCCAGTTCATTTTAGCGTAATTTAGCGTCTTTCGCGGTTAATCACTCCTTCAGCCCCACCTGAATAGTTACCGGGGAGCATTATCAGAAGAAACTTCGCGGACAGGTCTCTCCCCCATAGGGGAGACCGTGTTGCGAAGTTTGACGGCTTACCCTTTAAGGGGGGAGGAAGGCTCTCCTGCGAAGTCTATTGTGGTATTCCTATTCTGCACTGGACCTCTTCCACCCTCCCTGAGTAGCGACACTCCACCTTTACTTGCTCTCTAGCTCGGCGAGGCGGGCCTCTAGGGCCGCGATGCGATCCATGAGTTTAGGGAGGCGGTTGACGAGGGCCCGTGACTTCGTAGTAGATGCCATGGGGCGTGCTGGTGAGCCTTGGTAGGGGCCGGGTTTGTTCAGTGACTTAGTGACGCCACTCTGGCTGGCAATGAGGGCGCCTTCTACAATCTTCAGATGCCCCGCGATGCCGCATTGCGCTCCGACGGTGACATACTGCTCCGTCTCAGAGCTGCCTGCGATGCCGGTTTGGGCGACGATGAGGTTGTGCGCGCCGATCTTGACGTTATGTGCGATCTGGACAAGGTTGTCGATCTTAGTGCCAGTGCCGATCACGGTCTCACCGAACCGGGCACGATCGATACAGCAGTTCGCTCCTAGCTCGACATGATCCTCGATGCGGACGGTCCCGATCTGAGGGATCTTCTTATGCACGCCATCGACAAGCTCAAACCCATACCCGTCTGAGCCGATCACGCAGCCAGGCTGCAAGATGACATGAGATCCTACAGAGCAGTTCTCCCTGACCACACAGTTAGGGTAAACGAGGGTATTCTCCCCGATGTGGACATCATCACAGAGCACCACGCCAGGATGAATGACAGAGCCAGCACCAATGCTGACGCGCTCGCCCACTATGGCACCAGCCATAATCGCGACCTCACCCTGTGGAAAGACGGCGGACTCTGCTACGATGGATCGCGGGGATACAACGAGCGGGACAGCCTGCGCTTGCTCCACAATGGCCTCTGCTAGAGCAGAGAAGGCGAGCGAAGGGTTCTCCACATGAACGATCGCCACGCCTGGAGGAGCCTCCTGCACGAGAGTGGGGGCGAGGACTAGTCCAGCCCGCGTCTGTAGGAAGTCCTGATAATATTTCTCGTTGCCGAGGAACGAGGCCTGCTGCGGAGAGGCTTGATCTAGGGAGTGGATGCCCGAGATCTCTGCGCCGGTAGATAGAAAAAGATCGCCTCCCACGAGGGCGGCGATCTCTTGCTCAGAAATGGTAATCTGACTCACGATGGAGGGGAGGGAGGTTACTTAGGAGCCTTCTCGTCGAGCTTAGCCTTAATCTTTGGCGTGATGTCGAGAGTTTCGTTTGCGTAGAGGAAGATGGGAACGCCTTTGGCGGTGACCCCTTGCTTGTTCAGGACAACGTCATATCCATCAGCCTCAGAGATGAGTGTGATCTCCTCAGAGATTTCGCCAAAGATAGCACGAGCATCATCAGCCGCTTTCTCGTTCAGGGCAGCAGTACGACGCTTGATGTACTCCATACGCTCACGCTCCAGGGCAGTTCCTTGCTCACGCACTTGCTCGAACTCCTTCATGAGGTCGATCTTCTTCTTCTCCGTGATGCTGGGGTCGCCTAGCTCTTGGGTGAGCTTATCATGCTTCTCCTTCAGGCCGCGAATCTTCTCTAGACGAGAGTCGTTCTCCTTTTGCATCTTAGCCTTCTCTAGGTTGACCACTTTCTGCGTCTCAGCGGTCTTATAGTATCCGTCAAAGAGTTGCGCGATGTTCACGGTAGCAACCTTTAACTCGGCGGTCGCCACGGTGCCGAGAGCCGCAAGCGCAAATGCTGTTTTTGTAAAGTTCATTAAGCCTCTTCTATCCTATCTGACGGAAGAGAGTCAATGTTTCATTTATCCGTTTTTACTCCTCTTAGAAGCTCGCTACGGTTTTCTCTAGGTTAATGGCGAAGTCATCCTTTGGGAGGTCTGTGGTGCCACTGAGGGTGAGAGGGATCCAGACATAGCCGCGGCGGGTCTCGACGCTGCCGCGCTTGACGTGTGGGAAGTTACTGATGATGTCGGAGACGGGGAGCCCGACGCTAAGGTCTCCGGAGAGGGATCCATCAGCACTGATCTGGAGATCCCCTGTAATGGCGATATTAGCGATGCTCTCTAGATCTAGGTCCTTAAACTGGTACCCGGTAGGGGAGATCGTGATCGTGCCCTGGCAGAGCTTATTACAGACGATGGAGGCCTGGCTCAGACTGCCTAGCTTGTTAGAGATGTAGTCTAGAAATTGGAAATGCTTAAGGACGAACCCACTCTCAGATGCCAGGAAGTCGCTGGTAATCTCGAAGCTGCTGTCCACAGGGTTAAGGCGAGCGTAACTACGCTTATCGGTGGACTTAGGAGTGGAGATCCGGGCTTCGACAACGCGAGCGAGCTGAGGGTGGATGTTCTGGAGCTTTAGGTTCTCAATGTTCGCAGAGAGATCCTGCGTAGCAGGGCCCCCGCGCTCGTAGCTGCCCTCTAGAGAGAGGATCCCGACATCCCCGTCGGAGAGACGGAGAGAGTTAATGGTCAGCCCTGCGGAGTCGATAATTAAAGAGGATTGCTCCCATACTGGTGGGAGGGTGCCCGAGTTTAGGATCAGGCCGTTGCGGATGTTTGCTTGGAACCCGCCTTTCTTACGGCGCATGAATTTACCCTCGGCGTGGTTGATGGCGAAGCGATGCTTCTGCGGACCATCGAAGCCCCAGGTCACATTCACGCGGTCTACCGAAAGGCTCGTGTGCTCGTATGGGATCACGAGGGGGGCGGCTTCTGCATCACTGTATGTGAGCGATGGGGTAGCGAGGGTAATCTGCGCTTCCTTAGCGTAGCCTTTCGTCCCTACGAGCTTACCGAGGAGCAGTTGGGGGGAGTTGAGCTTAAACTCCAGCCCCTTAAACTTGGCATCATATGTGTTAGGGCGTGCGCTCTGGGCTGTGATGGAGTCAACATTGACAGAGGCACGACCAACGCGATATCCCTTAAAGTTGACCTCGGCTTGGACGTGCTCCCCTATGGCAGTCTCGATCTCGGCAACGCGAGAAGGACTGTTATGCGCAAAGATTTGAAAGACGAAAACCCCTAGGAGAATCAGCCCAATGACCACAAAGCTCACGACTGACCAGAGTAGGAGCTTCAGGTGGAAGAGCTTCTCCTCCTCCTCGCTAGACTGCAGGAGTGCGGCAGGAGCTTGTGATACACGCTTACGACGGCGAACACGGACGATCTTGGAGCCATCTTCTTGTGTGATGACTTCACGGGTCTCCGTCTCGCCCTTGCCACCGCTGCTGGCGCGAGCGGCGACTTCTAGCATCCGTGCGGTCGAACCGGTTTCTGGGGGCTGGTCTGAGGAAGGCATTAGAGTGAGCTTTTGATAGGACGTCCAGTAGGGTCTAGAACCTTAGCGGTAATAGCGATAATCACTTGCTTCTGAAAGGAGTGTTCTACGTCACTCTGGAACATCTTGCCTACTAAGGGAATGTCCCCTAGGATAGGCGTCTTATCCTCCACCGTCACTGGCGTGGACTCGATGATGCCGCCTAGAATCAAGGTCGCGCCATCATAGACCGTCACACTCGTCTCTGTGTTCAATGTCTTAAAGACAGGCATCAGAATATCGTTAGAGGCGGCCTCAAAGAGACGGGTGTCAATGACCACATCACCAGGAGGTAAGCCATCACCAATGACTGTGTAGAAGTCTCCTTCATCATCGTCATCATCATTGGCATCATCTTGTAATGTCCCATCCTCTATCACCTCTGTTTCTATTTCCCCTGCGATGCGGACATTGATCGAGACCCCTGGGATCGGCGTTCCATAATTAATAAAGCCTTCGAACTCGCGGTGTGTGGCATTCACACTAAGGTGTACCGTTTGCCCATCATCACTAACCGTAGGCAGGATCTCTAGTTCAGTGCCGAGAATAGTCGTGTCAAACGAAGTAGGGTGACTGGGAGTCACCGCTGGGGACTGGTCTGAATATGTCATCGTGCCAACACGGGCAGATACGAGTTGGTTGAGGTTATTATATACCAGTGCCCATCCGGCAGTATTGTCAGCCTCTTCACTATTATCGTTTTGAGGAGTATCAGACTCCGCGATCTCTGGTGGATCATATTCGGTAGGGTAGATGAACTCGCGTCCGATATCGA
>WTJZ01000055.1 GCA_011524615.1 Akkermansiaceae bacterium
GTTTGATGCGCTGGTGCGCACAATAGCTCCGAGTTATGAGGTGCGTTACTTTAGGTCTCCATTAGGGGTGATTTCTCCTGCAGTGTTTAGAGCGGTGAATGGGAGGGAGTACCGGTATGCGTATGTCTCGTTCTATGTGAATGATGCCTCTACGGAATTAGTGGGGACACCTGCCGTGATGGATAAGATTAAGTCGCTCACGGAGCAGCTTCAGGGTGGGGCGATCGTACTACACGAAATGAGGTACAAGCATGGGGGCGATGCCCATAAGGTTGATAAGAGCGGGCTCCCAGCAGCGGTGGATGATTATATCCAATGGGCTAAACAAAGGGGATACCGATTTGTGTCTTACCCCGAGTAGAACTACTCTCTAGGATAAGAGTGCGATGACGAGGCGCAACAGGTTTTGTGTTCTAAAGCAGTTCGTATAATACGTCTCTAATCCTCTAGCCAGTGTAGTGCTGGAGATAGACAGTCTCGATGGGCGTATTCAAAGTGAATGATGCGTCTGCGGCTCGGATTAGTCGATCGATGGGATGAATGGAGAATGAGTGGAGACATGGCGAGCACATCTCCAGGCTGGCACTCACAACAATGACTCTTTTCTTTACTGAGTTTTGGAACCTCTGAGGAGTGTAGCTTGCCATGTTGGTGGCTGTCTGGGATGACGTAGAGGGCTCCATTCGCGTGGTCTGTCTGGTCGAGATGAATGCGTAGCGTGACCATCTGTTGTAATACCGTACTGGGTGGTTGTACGTGTGGGTGGCCATCCTTTTCTGACCATGGATGATAGCCCTCAACGTCGCAGTGCTCTTGGACAGCGATGGTGAGGTCTTGGTGCCACGGAACACTCCAGTTTTCTTCTGGGGTCTTGTCAAAGAGGATGCTCCTGGCGGGGCGGTAATCTGTAGGAATGAGTGCTAATAGTTGCTCAGAGCGTGAGAGGGAGTGAAGGAGGGGGGACTTACTCCTGATATGTCTGACACAAGCGGTTCCCTCAGACTGTGCGAGTTGATCAGCCTCATGCTGGAGTGCTGTGATCTCATCAGGTGAGAAGATCTGGCGGTGGAGGGCGTACCCTTGAGCGATAACTGACATGTCTATGAGGAGGGCTGATTGAGGGAAGAAAAAAGCAGACTCAGGTGAGTCTGCTTATGAGAGGGAGATTTAGAGTGCGGTTGCGACCCAGTCTTGAAGCGCTTGTTCGTCAGGAGGAAGCAGGGTAGCTTCCTTAGGTAGATCGGCGAGGCAGGCGAGACGCTCTGGGATCTCTACGGAGTCAGTACCGAGTTCTTCCTCCATAGTTGGGAGGAATTTAGACGGGTGGGCTGTTGCGAGAACGACATTGACGTCGTCTGAATGAGTTTCACTCCAGGCCTCTGCGGCGAGGACACCTACTGCAGTGTGTGGGCAGACTTGGTAGTTATAGTTGTCAGCAGTGCGCTTGATCGCGACGCGAGTGGTGTCATCGTCAAAGGCATACCCTTCGATACGGGCGCGCATACCTTCCCAACTGCCTGAGTAGATCTCATTCATACGAGCGAAGTTACTCGGTGCTCCCACATCCATCGCATTAGAGATGGTTGCGGTAGAAGGACGCGTGATGTATTCTCCTGACTTGAGGTATGACGGAACGACATCGTTCGCATTTGTTGCTGCGACAAAGTGCTTGATCTTGAGTCCCATTTCCTGTGCTAGTAGGCCAGCAGTGAGATTACCGAAGTTACCACTAGGAACGACGAAGGTCGGCTCGACTCCCTCTGGGAGTTGGCGTGCGGCATGGAAGTAGTAAAAGCTCTGAGGGATGAGACGCGAGATATTGATCGAGTTCGCAGATGTGAGGTTGAGTTTCTCAGAGAGTTCGCGGTTGAGGAAGGCTGCCTTGACCATGCGTTGGCAGTCATCGAAGGTGCCATCGATCTCGAGTGCGTGGATGTTGTCACCTAGGGTGGTGAGTTGCTTCTCTTGGAGTGCAGAGACCTTCCCCTTAGGGTAGAGGATCACGACTCTGGTTCCTGGTACCTTATGGAAGGCGCTCGCTACTGCTCCGCCTGTATCTCCAGAGGTGGCAACGAGGACGGTGAGCATACTCTCGTCATCTCTGGTGAGGTAACCCATGAGACGAGCCATGAAGCGTGCCCCAAAGTCCTTGAACGCTAGAGTTGGTCCTTGGAAGAGTTCCAGAATGTGTAGCTTGTCACTGAGTGTGACGACTGGAGCGTCAAAGTTGATCGCGTCTTCTACGATAGCACGGAGGTCATCCTCAGGGATGTCGTCACCGAGGAGAGGCTTGACGATCTGGAAGCCGAGCTCAGCAAAGGAGTAGTCGCGCCAGTTTGCCCAGAACTCGTCTGAAAGGGTAGGGATAGTTTCAGGCATGTAGAGACCGTTATCAGGTGGAAGGGAGCGAATCACTGCTTCCTTCAGATCTACTTTATACGTCGGGGTCTTAGTACTGTAAAAGTCCATGGGTATGGACACTCATTAGTAACTAGGATGATATGTGGCAAGTTCTAAAGCGCCCTGATTTAGCCGAGAGAAAAACCGCGCAGGCAAATCAGAATCCAAGTTGGGCCAGAATGCTCTGTATAATGCTATTTATGCAGATAACATATGAGAGTCAATGAGTGCCTAGAGTGATGCTGAGTGGAGTAGGGGGAGATCCCTCTGGTATTGAGGTACTCTGTAGAGGTAATAAAAAAAGAGGAAGCACTGCTTCCTCCTCAATGATACGATAATGTAGCGACGACAAGGGCCTAAGCACCTTCTGCTAGTCGAGCAGCGAGAGACTGAGGGAGACCCTCTGCGATGATCTTCTCTTGAGCAGTTGCGATATCGTATTCGATACGCTGAATCGCGATTTGACCTGTCTCTGTATCATACACACAATAACTAGCGCGCCAGTCTCCGTCACGAGGTTGCCCTACTGATCCGATGTTAACGAGGTACTTCTTGCCCTCTTCCATGATGATGTCGAGTCGGTCGTGTTGTTCGACTGATTCGCCACGGACATAGATCTGCGGAACGTGAGAGTGTCCGACAAAGCAGAGTTGGGTGAACTGGTAAGCAATACTAGCGATGGCATCAAACTTGTTCGTCACATAGTGCCACTGCTGGGGGTGATCAAGAGAAGCGTGTACAATGGTGAAGTTGTCCACTTGGCGTACATATCGGAGAGATTGGAGCCATGCGCGCTGCTCTTCTGTCAGTTTATTAAAGGTCCACTCTTGTGCGGCCTTCGCTACAGGGTTCGTATTTCCTCCTGTTTTTAGCTTAGAGGAGTCATCATCGTGGTTACCTCTTACTACTGGACAGCCTAGTTCTCTTACCTTCTCCAAGCATTCGCTCGGGTTCGCATTGTAGCCAACGATATCTCCTAAGCAGACAAACTCTTGACAGCCTAAACTGTTGGCGTGCTCTAATACCGCTTCAAATGCCTCTAAATTGGCGTGAATGTCTCCGAAAATTGCGTAACGCATAAATTGATATGTAAGGTGTTGGCTAAAGTAATGAGTATATACGAAGTATGTCCAGTCTTTCCTTCAATTGGGGAGTAATTTCTTACAGTCCTTTGATTTTGGAAATGTCCTCGATGCTGAGCATGCGTGAGAGGATTTGCTCTCGTGGCCAGGTCTTGAGCTCGTCAATGGTGATAGCATTACTGAGGTCGAAGTGTCCGGAGTGAGTACGACGCAGTGCGCTGAGGTGTGCGCCGCAGCCTAGATCTTGTCCAATGTCATGTGCGTAGGTACGAACGTAGAAGCCCTTGGAGCATTCTACGGAGAAGTCTACCTCAGGGAGTTCGATACGCGTGATCTTATAATCACTTACTTTTACTGGGCGAGGGTCTCGTTTGACTTCCTTCCCCTTGCGGGCAAGCTTATAGAGGGGGACTCCATCCTTCTTGATGGCCGATACCATTGGCGGGATCTGTTCAAAGTTTCCGACATACTCATTGAAGGCGTCATCGATTTGAGCCTCAGTGAAGGCTGGGACCTCTTTTTCTTCTAGAATCTCACCTTGCTTATCTTGTGAGCTCGTTGTTGCACCAAAGGTGAGGGTGCCTTGATAGACCTTGTCCTCAGACATGAGCATTTCTGAGAGCTTTGTCGCCTTGCCAAGAACGAGAATGATGACGCCCGTGGCCATTGGGTCAAGAGTACCACAGTGACCAATTTTCTTCATGTTGAGGGAACGTCGTGCGATCGCCACAACGTCATGAGAGGTCATTTCTTGTCCTTTGTCGATGATGAGGACTCCGCTAGGAATAGGCTCTGCTTGCATACTTAGTGATATAGGGAGCGAGTCTTTACAGGGCTTTTTCAGTAACAGCAAGTACTTGTTGTAAGCAATCCTCTAGAGGGAGGTTGATAGCTGCGCCCGCTGCCATGCGGTGCCCACCACCACCGAAGTGACCGCAAATCTTTGAGACATCGACAAGGTCATCTTTTGATCTCATCGATAGTCGGACTGCACCGCTGGAGGACTCTTCTAGTGTGAAGCATACGCGGACGCCTGAGATTCCTCTGAGGATGTCCATGAGGCCTTCCATATCACCTGGCTGAGCGCCGATCTCTGATTGGGCTGCTTGTGAGATGGTCCAGTGGGAAACTTGTCCATCATGGCTGAGTGAAAAGCTCTGGAGGCATTCACGCAGGAGTTCGACCTTTCTCACGCTGTGATTAAAGTATGTTTGGGAGTTGATATGAGCTACATCTACTCCTGCGTCGACGAGTTGAGCCATGATCGAGTACGTGCGTGCTGTGGCGTTACTATACTGGAGTGATCCCGTATCAGTCGAGATTGCGACATAGAGTGCGTCTCGTGAGAGTGTGGGCAGAGGGAGGTTGTTCTCAGAAATGATCTGATAGAGGATCTCTCCGGTAGCTGCAGATGTGGCATCTAGGATGAGGTGATCTCCATATTCTTCATTGGTGATGTGGTGATCGATTGTAATGACGGGAACGTCCGGTAGGAGAGATACTGCGGAGTCGCCGAGTCGTTCTATGGTTGCGCAATCGAGGGCGACGACCAATTCGACGCCATTGAGGTCTGCAGTATCTGGTGCGCAGACAAAGGTCTGCTCCGTTTGGAGGAAATCGAGATAGGCTGGGACAGGGTCGCGGTTAATGCAGACGACTTCTTTTCCCCATTCCTGTAAGGAGGCCGCCAGTGCGAGCATGGATCCGATGGCATCACCATCAGGTCGATAGTGCGTAATAATTGCGATTTTGCTACATGGGCGCAAAATTTCTATTGCCTGCCTGCTAGAGACAGCGGTTGCTGATTTTGGTGATAAATTCATAGAAGTGTTAAATCACAACCTTGGAATAATGCACTAAATAATTTTAAAAAGGATTTTTGGTAAGAAGGGGAGGTTTATATTTTGCGCAATAAAATCAGCGTTGCGCATAAAAAGTGAAGTTAAGTGTCCAGAATTATACTATGAGATGCATATATATAAGTATATGAGCGAAGAAAAAAACGACCAACTCTTTTCGGATTCAATTGATGTGAACCTTCTCATGGAAATCTATCAAGAAGCAGTAAACCTCACTGAAGAAGAATACCAAGCACTTGTGAAAGAGCTTGAAGAGATGACTCCTGAAGAGGAAGAGTTACTCAAGGCGTAATTTACTTCACTGGATTACCACCAATTGCTGTAAATAACGCAACTTGGTTTCTTAATCTTTCATTCTTGATGTTAATTAGCGTAGATCTTGCGTTTACCGCTCTTCTCTGCGCTTCTAGAACTGACAGGATATTACCATTGTTCAATCCTTGCGTATAATCGCGCTGGGATTGGGTTTCAGCCAGAGTACTTACTTTTACCTCCTCAGCCAGTAGCTGAGATTGTCTAGCGAGGGAGTTCTCTGAGTGTAGTGCAAACTCTATTTCACGAAGTGCGGAGATAGTGTTTTGAGTATAGCTATTAATACTAGACTCATATCTAAGCATGGTTTGCTTGATTTCGGTCTTTTGCACTTTATTGTCAAATAGGGCATGGCTTATGGAAGTTCCTAGTGACCAACTGAGTTCTCCTGGATCGAGTAAGTCTTGAAGACTGACGCCAGACGAGCCATTGATTCGTCCCTGTAGAGAGAAGGATGGCAGGAGTTCTAGCTTTTGTATCTGAGCACTAATGAGAGTAGCGTTGAGGCTACGGCGTGCTGATAGGAGGTCAGGTCTGAGTTCTAGAGCTTCGCTCGGAACGACGTTAGGAAAAGTGCTAAGGGGCTGGGGGAGTTGGCTTTTCGCTCTGAGAGTGCCACTAGGGTATCTACCTAGTAGAGTCTCTAGTGTTTGTGCGCTTCTGACGAGGGATAGTTCTGAGGCGGCTAGACGTCTCTTAGCGGAGGTGATGTTATTCCGCCCGAATTGGACATCGAGCGCGTCGGTGCCTGGGATACCTGCCTTATAGTTCCGCTCGATGATGCGAAGGCTGTTCTGGAAGTGTGCGAGGGTTTGATCTGCTAATTGCTTAGAGTTCTGTGCTGAGATGAGATTGAAGTAGGCATTAGCCGTTGAGCTGGCTAAGGAGAGGCGAGTAGCGTAGAAGTCGGATTGAGCTTCTAGGGTGTTGAGTTCTGCCAGTTCTTGTTGAGCCTTGAGACGCCCCCAGAGGTCGAATTCCCAGTTGGAGCCAAACGAGACGCGGTAGCTGGACGGGGTAAGGTTCAGCTCTGAGCTGTCTCCAGAGCTAGAGGTTCCCGTAGAGCTGGAGATACTTGGACGCTGTCTCCTCTTGGTTAAGAGTTCAGAGGCGCGTAGTTGGTCGATTCGGAGTGCGGCTGTCTTGAGGTTGTAATTATTCTTGAGAGCCTCCTCGACGAAGTCGTTGAGTTCAGGAGACTTAAATCTTCTGACCCAATTATGAGCTGATCCTCCAGACTTGAGACGAGTCTGCCATGAGGGCGGAATGTCGAGGGTGGATGTCTTGGTAGGCTCAGGCTCGAATAAAGAAAGAGCCCCGCATCCGGAGAGCAGGGCACTAACAGTAAGCGCCCCAATCACTTGTAACGCCTTATGGGTAAACTTCATCAGAAGTAATACGAGTGATGGGGGCTGGTTCTTACACCATTGCGACGGCTTCTTTGACCGATGCGATGGCGAAGTCGCGGTTCAGCTTGGCAATGTTATCAGCAGAGATGAGCTTAGGACAAGCTGCTTCACACTCGTACTGGTTAGTACAGTTACCGAAGCCTTCTGCATCCATTTGGCGAACCATAGAGAGAACACGCTTGTCTTTCTCTGGTTGACCTTGTGGGAGTGAGTTAAGGTGTGCTGCTTTAGCCGAGACGAAGAGCATCGCACTAGAGTTCTTACATGATGCTACACATGCACCACATCCGATACAGGTCGCGGCGTCAAATGCCCAGTCAGCCTGCTCCTTTGGAATAGGGACTGAGTTTGCATCTGGTGCAGATCCAGTACGGACGTCGATGTATCCACCAGAAGCGATGATACGGTCGAACGCGGTACGGTCTGTAACGAGATCCTTCAGTACAGGGAAGGCGTTAGCACGGAATGGCTCGATGAAGATGGTGTCACCGTCATTGAACTTACGCATGTGAACCTGGCAGGTGGTGGTTCCCACTTCTTTTGAGTGAGGGACACCGTTAATGGTGAGGGAACACATACCACAGATACCTTCACGACAGTCGTGGTCGAAGTGGATAGGGTCTCCGCCTGTCTCGATGATCTGTTGGTTCACGATATCAAGCATCTCGAGGAATGATGCTTCGATCGGGATGTTCTGTGCCTTACGCGTTTCGATTTTTCCTTCTGCCTCAGGGCCAGCTTGGCGCCAGATTTTGAGTGTTAGGTTTAAAGTGCTCATTAGAAAATATAGGTTAGTTTTTCAGGATTTCAATTATGCGTAAGATCTGATTGCGAGTTTGATGTCTTCGTACTCGAGTTCTTCTTTGTGTAGAGTTGGCTCTTCACCTACTCCGGTGAATTCCCATGCTGCTACGTAACAGAAGTTCTCATCATCACGAAGGGCTTCACCTGCTTGGGTCTTGCCGGCGATCACTTCTGGAGACTCAGAGGTGAATTGGTATTCGCCACGGAAGTGACCACCACATGATTCCTCACGGTTGAGGGCGTCGATGTAGAGGAGTTCTGCGAACTCTAGGAAGTCTGCGACACGCATGGCCTTCTCGAGTTCCATGTTGATTCCGTTTGCTGCCCCTGGGATGCGAACATCGTCCCAGAACGCGGCGCGGAGTTCTTTGATCTTCGCGATACCTTCTTCGAGGCCTTCTTTACGGCGATCCATTCCGCACACGTCCCATGTGAGGAGACCCATTTCACGGTGGAAGTAGTCAACAGATCTAGTGCCACGGACATTCATGAGCTTGTCGATGGTGTCTGTAACTTCTTTCTCAACCTTAGCGAATTCAGGGTGATCGGTGGTAACAGATCCCGGCTTCTGAGTTGCGAGGTAGTTCGCAACTGTTGTAGGGATCACGAAGTAACCGTCCGCGAGACCTTGCATGAGTGCAGATGCACCAAGGCGGTTCGCGCCGTGGTCGGAGAAGTTTGCTTCACCGAGGACGTGGAGTCCTGGTAGGTTTGACATGAGGTTATAGTCAACCCAGAGGCCACCCATTGTGTAGTGTACTGCAGGGTAGATCATCATTGGCTGCTTGTATGGGTTCTCACCTGCGATCTTCTCGTACATTTGGAAGAGGTTTCCATAACGAGCGCGGATTGCGTCTTCGCCAAGGCGGTCAATCGCATCACGGAAGTCGAGGTAAACACCAAGACCAGTCTTAGCTACACCGCGACCTTCGTCACATGCTTCCTTAGCAGCACGTGAGGAGATGTCACGAGGTGCGAGGTTACCGAATGCTGGGTACTTACGCTCTAGGTAGTAGTCACGATCCTCTTCTGGGATGTCAGACGCTTGCTTCTTACCTGCACGGATGGCAGCGGCATCATCAGGTGACTTAGGCGCCCAGATACGACCGTCGTTACGGAGGGACTCCGACATGAGAGTGAGCTTAGATTGGTACTCGCCACTTACTGGAATACAGGTTGGGTGAATTTGTGTGTAACATGGGTTAGCGAAGTATGCTCCACGTTTCCATGCCTTCACTGCTGCCGAGGCGTTACATCCCATCGCATTGGTTGAGAGATAGAAGACGTTACCATATCCACCTGTCGCGAGGAGTACTGTATCAGCCGCGTAGGAGGAGACCTTACCTGTTCTCATGTCACGCACGACGATCCCTTTAGCGTGACCATCAACGACAACGAGATCGAGCATTTCTGTACGGGTGTACATTTCAACTCCACCTTTTTGGATTTCTTTTTCGAGCGCTTGGTAGGCACCGATGAGGAGCTGCTGTCCCGTCTGGCCACGAGCGTAGAATGTACGAGATACCTGCGCTCCACCGAAGGAACGGTTAGCGAGGAGTCCACCGTATTCACGAGCGAATGGAACACCTTGTGCTGTAGCTTGGTCAATGATGTTCACAGATACTTCTGCGAGACGACGTACGTTAGCCTCACGTGAGCGGAAGTCACCACCCTTTACTGTATCGTAGAAGAGACGTTGAACAGAGTCACCGTCATTCTGGTAGTTCTTAGCGGCATTGATACCACCTTGGGCGGCGATAGAGTGTGCACGACGAGGAGAATCTTGGTAACAGAAGCACTTAACCTTGTAGCCAAGTTCTGAAAGTGTTGCGGCTGCCGATGCACCGGCGAGACCTGACCCCACTACGATGATGTTGAATTTACGCTTGTTGGCTGGATTGATGAGCTTAGAGTTCATCTTGTGGTTGGTCCACTTATCTGCCATTGGGCCTTCTGGAATATTAGCATTGATAGACATAATATACGGGAGTGGGTGAGAGATTACTTAACGAGGTGGAGGAGTACTGACACTGGGATCGAGACGAATCCTACCCAAATGAGGATCGAGTAGACTTGAGCGCCTGTGTTGATGAGTTTCTCAGTCTTGTTCGTTCTGAGACCGAGAGTCTGGAAGATAGAAGCTACACCGTGTGAGAGGTGTGAGCAAAGAAGTGTCACCGCGATGATGTAGAAGATCGATGCTGGGAGCCAGCTGAATCCGTCGATCACCATCTTGTAAGCATTATGCGCTACGTGACCGTCGAGCATGATCTCATACTTTTCAGGATTGTTGAACTCGTTCCCCACTCGTGCCGTGTAGTGTAGGATGTGGTAGACGATGAATGCTAGGATAGTGAGACCAGACCAGATCATAATCTTAGACGAGAATGATGAGCGCTGGGTGCCATCTGTGTTGTAGCTCTGTCCCGCCGCACGGTTCATCTTGGTAAGCTGTACGGTACCAACGACGTGTAGGACAAGTGCGGTGAGGAGGACGATACGAGCGATCCAGACTCCTGCACCGTGTAACATGTGATGTAGGAAATAAGCATACTCATTAAACGCGTGCTCACCTACAAAGATTAGCATGTTACCACTGAGGTGGCCAGCGAGGAAGAGGGTTAAGATAAGACCCGTGATCGCTACCACGATCTTTTTACCAATCGACGAACTCCAAAATGTGGAGATGAATTGTAAGCTACTGTTCATGAACTAAAAGTTAAGTGTGCCATAACAAGTAGTCTCTCATATGACTCACGCAAGTTGAAAAGAGCGTTTTTGATGAGAAATTTCGATTAATGGGGCTGTTGCTTGCTTATATGGTGTCTCAATAAGCCTTGATCACAGGAACTTATGTAAATACTTGGAAAAAAGGGTCTTTGTTGCGACTCTGTCTCAATAGTGTAATGGCTTTTTCTTCGAGTATGGCACTCTCGTCTTGCTTTCTTTATGGAAAGAGGTGAAAAAGTCTTTCCTTGCGGTAAAAGATCCTTAAAACAGCAAAATAATGTCCATCGAATTAACGAGAAATTTTTCTATCATTGCTCACATTGACCACGGTAAGACGACGCTGTCTGACCGTCTACTAGAGTACACCCAGACGGTATCACAACGTGAGGCTCAGGCACAGTTATTAGACTCGATGGATCTGGAGCGTGAGCGTGGGATTACAATTAAGTCACACCCGGTGACGATGTTCTACCAGGCCAAAGATGGTCTTACGTACAAGCTCAACCTCCTCGATACTCCAGGGCACGTGGACTTCTCCTATGAGGTTTCTCGATCATTAGCTGCTTGTGAAGGGGCTATCCTTATTGTCGACGCTGCTCAGGGAGTAGAGGCGCAGACAATGGCGAATGTGAATCTGGCGATGAATCAGGAGTTAACGATCGTTCCTGTGATGAATAAGATCGACCTTCCTGCGGCAGATACAGATAAGTGTCGTCAGCAACTAGAGGATCTCTTAGCGATTCCTGGGGAGGAGGCAATTCCTGCATCTGCTAAGGCTGGGATCGGGATTGAGGATATCCTAGAGGCGGTAGTGACGCGTATGCCAGCTCCTACCGATAGTGAGGATGGTCTCTTCCGTGCATCAGTATTCGACTCGGTCTATGATGCTTACCGCGGTGTGATCTCCTATGTCCGTGTGATGTCCGGCTCTGTTAAGAAGGGGGATAAGATTAAGCTCTTCGCAACGAACAAGACCTACGAGGTGAAGGAGACTGGATGCTTCACACCTAAGATGACCAAGACCGACGGTCTCAGTGCTGGTGATGTAGGGTACCTGATCGCTAATATGAAGTCCGCGAGTGAGGTGAAGATCGGTGATACCATCACGAACCACGTCCACCCATGTCCTGAACCGCTCCCTGGGTTTAAGGAGATCCAGCCGATGGTATTTGCAGGGATCTATCCAGTAGAGTCTAGTGAATATGAGGCGCTGAAGACGGCAATGGGCAAGCTCCAGATTAATGATGCTGCGTTCTCATACAGTTCGGAGTCGTCGACAGCTCTTGGTTTTGGCTTCCGTTGTGGCTTCCTTGGTCTTCTTCACATGGAGATTATTCAAGAGCGTCTTCGTCGTGAGTTCGACATGGATGTGATCTCGACCTACCCATCGGTGATCTATGAGGTGACGAAGAAGGATAAGTCAGAGATCATCGTTGATAACCCCACTTATCTTCCCGACCCTTCTATCATTGAGGAGATTCGCGAGCCTATGGTGCGCGTCTACATTATGGTGCCAGGTGACTATATCGGGGATATGATGCAGCTACTCATGGAGAAGCGTGGTGAGCTCGAGAATACAGAGACGATTGATGGCGATCGAGTTCTTCTTACTGGGGTTGTTCCGCTGGCTGAGATCCTTGTTGACTTCAATGACCGCCTCAAGTCTGCGACTAAGGGGTATGGCTCGATGGACTATGAGCACGCCGAGTATCGTCCAGCGAACATGGTTAAGATGGATATGATGATCGCTGGTGAGCCTGTAGAGGCCTTCTCAACGATTGTCCACCGTGATAAGGCTGAGGGGCAAGGGCGTGATCTTGCAAAACGCCTCAAGGAGGTGATTCCGCAACAAATGTTCGTGGTCGCAATTCAGGCTACCATCGGAGGTAAGATTGTCGCTCGTGAATCGATCTCCGCAATGCGTAAGAATGTTACCGCTAAATGTTACGGTGGTGATATCTCGCGTAAACGTAAACTTCTCGAGAAGCAGAAAGAAGGTAAGAAGAAGATGAAGCAGTTCGGTAAGGTGAACATCCCACAAGAGGCCTTCATTAAGGTTCTTAAGACGGGGGACTGATTTACCTTTCCCCTTGTTAAGAAAAAAGCTCGAGGGTTAACCCTCGAGCTTTTTTTGTGTTCTATGACTTCGTGATTGAGTCGTGGTGGACTAATAGCCTCGTACGACTCGTCTGGGACGGACTACGCCGATGGTTCTGTTATCAATACGATCCTCACGGCGGTCGATGCGGTCTTCGACCTTATCAAGGATGCCTCCATCATGTCTGGCATCGCGGCGATCTTCTCTACGGTCTCGTACATCCTCTTTTAGGTCACGGATCACACGGTTTCTAAGTGTTCCTGCTTCTGCGAAGGAGAGGCTAGCGAGCGTTGCGATTATTAGGATTGTTTTCATCATATTGTTACTGGTTACAGGAGGAAACCCTAGGGCGCTGAGAAAGTTGTAAGTTTTTTTGAAAAGATTAAAGATGTTGGTAGTGCTCATGCAGAGGATTGTGCGGTATCTAGAAGCTTAGTGAGGAGGGGGAATAATCAAGTGGGGTCTCTTTAATGGAGTGGGCGTCACGATGTATGATCG
>WTJZ01000264.1:0-3469 GCA_011524615.1 Akkermansiaceae bacterium
TGAGCTCATCTTGTACGGCCTTATACTCACTCCTGAGAGGTCTTGTCAGAAGGAGGTCGCGTTCACGCTTGAGCCCACTGATCTCCTTCTCTAGGGACATCACACCTGATTGCGCGGCTTGGAGCTTCTGTCGCGTTTGCGCGTGAGCGAGTTCCTCTGCTCGCACCTCACGCTGCGTCTCAGAGATGAGGGCGAGAGCCTCCTGGTACTGCTCTTGCACAGACTGCTTGCCTCCTTGAGTCGAGTTGAGCAACTTTTGGGTCGCCTCATGTGCGGCCTGCTCATCGAGTACTTGTTGCTGTAGGAGAGAGATCTGTTCCTGAGCGTCTGCCCCTTTGAGATTAGCTTGTGCGAGCAGAGCCTTAGTCTCTGCCTGCGCCTTTGCCGCAGCGGTGAGCTTCTGCTCTAGCGACTCGATCACCGACTTGTCTTCCCCTCGCCCCTGTTCGAGCTGAGCGATCTCGAGGAGAGCATCTTGGTGAGCCTTCACTGAGGTGGAGAGCTTACCCTCTAGCGTCTGTAAGTTACCATTCAGCGTCAGCGCATTCTGCTCTAGTGTCTGGACCTTATTCTGGGTAACCGAGAGCTCCTCTTCTCTCTCCTTGAGTGTCTTCTGCACCGCGGCCTTTTCCTTCCGCAGAGTAATCGCTTCTGCCGCTCTTTGCTGGAGCATATCCTTCTGCTGCTTTTGTACCTCGATTAATTGAGCGTTGATTTGAGCGAGCTTCTGTTCTCGCTCAGAGGATTCCTCGGAGAGCTTGTTATTTTCCTCCGCCTTCTCGAGTACCTCTTGCTGATAGTTTTGCGTCAGCTGATTCTTTTCCTCCTCCAGGCTACTCAATTTCTGGCGGAGTTCTGCTACCTTCTGGTCAAATGCATCTTCCTTCTCCTTTGCATCAGTCAATAGCTCCTTATTCGTCTGCTGTACTGCTTGCACCTGTTGACTGAGCTTGGCCAGCTCCTGTTGCTTTTGAGTCTGCTCTTGCTCCAGAGATTGCTTCGCCTGCTCTAGATTCTCATATGAGTCTTGGAGAGCAGAGAGCTCTTCCTCGCGTGATTCTAGCGTCTTTACTAACTGTGTGCCCTGCTCCTTACTCGCCGTCAGTTCCTTGACGAGATCATGACGTAGGGTCGCTAACTCAGCCTGCAAAGCGAGCCGCTCTGTATCGGCATCTTTAGCCACTTGTGCGGCCTCAGACTTGAGCTTCTCCAGCTCCTTATCCTTTTGCGCGATGGTTCTATTCAGCTCCTCTTGCGATTCGACAGCACCTTGACTCAACTGCTTCTTCAGATCTGTAACCTGTTGTTGGAGCACCGCTTGGCGTTGATTCGCCGACTCCTTGGCGAGCTTAGCCTGCTCATTCGCAGCGAGTAAGAGGCGGTCCTTTTGCTGAATCTGCTGGACCAACTGTTGTCGGATCGATGCGTCTTCCCTCTGCTGTACGAGCTCCTTTTGCTTTTTCTGTAATTGCTGCTCTACTGTGGCTAGCTTTTGCTTAATCTCTTCTAGCTCCTTTGTGGAGCCTCCCGTATTCTCTTGGATCTTAGCGACCCGAACCTGCTTAGCCGTACGCTTCTCTGGCTCTTGATAAAGGGTTGGCTCTAGGGCCTTCTTCGATCCGCCCCCTAGCATCTCCGCCTGTGTCTCCTCCTTCAGCTTTGTCACCCGAACATAAGCTTGCTGTACATGCTTCTGCTGATTCCAGTCTGGATAGTTCAGATAGAGCGTATTGAGTAGTGAAGCCGCCTTATCAAACTTCACTAGGGCCTCCTCGTACTTCTTCTCCTTGCGCAGTGACTTAGCGTCACGCTCATAGATATAGGTCTGCAGGAAGAGATCAGACGGCTGCAGAGATGCCTCCTGTCCATATAGTCCAGCGGTTAGAAGTATGCTCAGGATGATGAGAGGTAAGCTCAGATTCATGGAATAAAAAGTAGTGTTAATGGTGTATCTGGAACCCGCACAAGCTCGGATCTAAGTCAGGCGTGGTAAGACGCCTCGTTTGTTTGATAAAGTGAGCGACCTCACTCTGGTTCTCCAGCTCATCGAGATAGGCCTCAACCTCTTCTCCTTGGACCAGGAGCTCTACGGATCCATCGGGGCGATTCTTCACCCACCCGACAACCATAAACTCCTTAGCCGTCTCACGAGCCGTATACCGAAAGCCTACGCCCTGTACGCGCCCCTCATAAATGAGATGAACAGGCATTAATCAAACTTCTGATCCTCAAAGGTCTTCTCAGGGAACGTCGCTTGCCCCCAACCAAATACTTCTTCGGCTGTCTCTCCTGCTTGGAAGCTGTAGGTGATCGGCTGAGAACGAGTCCCCTGTGCATCATACGTGTAACGAGTCTCACTAGCGAGTAATGGCTGTCCCGATTTTGGGTCTACCTTATCAGCATGGAACATACGCTCTGCCATGAGACGGCCTGTGCTGATCTCGTAAGCATACATCACCTTGAAGAGAAGGTGATCTGAGGAGTCATAGATCTTACAGCTGCGCGGATTCCCGTGATCGTCCATGTAGTAGTAGGTCACTGTACGGACTTTACCATCGATCCCGATATTCTTCTTCACGAGACGCTTCTGCCCAGGAGTACGACGATAGACTGTTTTTGACCCATCTTGGTGCCTCATCACACGGGAGTGAGGACCACTGGCCTCCCACTCTTGTGCTAGAGCTCCCTGACCGAATAGGAGCGATATGATAAAAAGATAAGCTAAACGCATAGGATAAGCAAATCTCAAATTTTTTACCATATATCAACTAAAGAATTCAAACATTCTCACCATCTGAGACGCGTAGTACCCACTTCTGGATCCTACTCATGGATTACACCAATGTAAGCGTCTCTGGTGATACAATGCGATAGCCTACTTCCAGAGAGGCTCTCCTCGACCATCAAATGGAAGCCACATGAGGGCCACCTCTTGGACGTCGATGTCTTTCTTATAAGGCTTGAGCACTTCTGGTACGAGCTCGGTTTGAGCCGCATCCATGCGAGCCTCGATCTCCGTGATCTCCTTCTGTAACTCAGCCTCGAGTGCAGTCAGGTCCTCCATCAGAATCTCGACCTTAGACTCCGCTCTCTTGATATCTCCATGTTGCTGGAAGGCTCGGCTAGCCCCAGAAACCATCCCACGAGTAGAGCGACGACCTCCGAGGATGCCTCCTAGCAAGCCACTCAGGACAGCCATTCCTGCCTGCATCTTGGCAGTATTCGCCTGTGCCTTCTCCCGATCGACAGCGATCTCCGCACGCTGGATTTGGCCCTGCTTAGTACGGATACGTGAGGCATACTTCTCCCTCATCTTCTCAATAGCCTCGTCACGCTCCTCCCGAGCGGCAAAGGTGAGACGAGCTCTAAAGTCACGCTCACCCTCCCCAAACTGACCATACGCGTCTAGATCTGGTGCATAGAGGATTTCAGCCCTCTCGTGTCGGTAGATCCAGTCGGCAAACTCCTT
>WTJZ01000264.1:3569-13064 GCA_011524615.1 Akkermansiaceae bacterium
TCCTGACTCGCTGCCGCGCCCTCTAGGCCATCTAGCACTCGAGCCTTATCACGCTCCGTCTGTAGTCTGCCTAACCACCAGGTTCCTGTATTGGATAGCGCCTTATAATCAAGATCGACAGGATTCTGCGTCGCGAGCAGTGTCCCGAGACCAAAGGCACGCCCCTGCTTCAGAATCGTCATCAGAGGCTTCTTCGATGGTGGGTTCGCAGTCGGAGGCAGGTAACCATAGATCTCATCCATGTAGAGCATCGCTCGGAGAGAGGTCGTCCCTGATTGCGCACGCATCCACCCCAACATCTGGTTCAGTAAGAGCGAGACAAAGAACATCCGCTCCTGATCCGAGAGGTGTGCAATCGAGAAGATCGACATCCGCGGCTTGCCCTCCGGGGTGTACATAAAGTTCTCCATCTCTAACGACGGCCCCTCTAGCCAAGTCGAGAAACCTGGAGACGCGAGCAGTCCATTAAACTTAAGCGCCAGGGATTGACGATCCTTCTTATCAATAAAGGACTCCAGATCAAGAACCCCGATTTTATCAAATGGAGGCTTCTGCACCTGACGGATCAATGACTCCAGCGTTAAGTCTGTCTCCTGTTGCCAGCAGGTCTGCAGGATCGTTCCAAGCAAGATCGCCTCTGGACTCTGAATCGGATCCGCATCCACTCCAACGAGTGAAAGCAGAGACGAGACGGTCGACTCAATCCGATCACCGAGCAACTCCCCATCATCGATCACCTCGAATGGTGGAGCCGCCAATGACCCGAGAATCGAAACTGGTACTCCAGCCTTCGACCCCGGCGTAAAGATATTAATATCGACCTTATCACGGAAGCTCTGCACCCGCTCCGCTGGCTGCCCCCAACTCGCGATCCCATCCTTCCACATCTCTGCCGTAGAGGCTGCATACTCTGCAGGGGTCTTCCCCTTCTTACGAGCATCATCAGTATTGATCCATGGCTCAAAGTCTGAGGACTCAAACTCAGGAAAGGTCAGCATCATATTGGCAATGTCGCCCTTAGGATCGATAATGATTGCAGGGATATTATCCATCGCTGCCTCCTCGAGGAGAGAGATACAGAGTCCTGTCTTTCCTGATCCCGTCATCCCCAAGACGACCCCATGAGTCACGAGGTCCTTAGAATCATAGAGAACGAGCTCATCTTGCAGCTCTCCCTCCTGGAGATCATATTCTCGTCCGAGATAGAACTTCCCCATCTTCTCATAATCTTCTGTGTTGATGTCCATACTTCTATAGACACTATTGCAGGGGAAAAGGACACGGTAAAGTGTGAGGATTCCCATTCAGGGTAGCGACAAAAGGAAGCGCACCTCATTTTTTCCTTTGTCAGTAATTGCACCAACAGGTTAGATGGAGGGAACCATGGCCATCTCACCTCCTAGAGCATGGGCCGAGATCGATCTCGACGCCCTTAGACATAACTTCCGCTTTGCCCAGGCTCAATCCGGCGGGCAAGAGGTCATGGCGGTGGTCAAGGCTAACGCCTACGGACATGGGGTCCGAGAAGTGATCAAGGCTCTCGAACCACTCCAGCCCTCCTTCTACGGGGTAGCAAATGTCTTCGAAGCGCGCGAAGTCCGCGCCCTCCTCCCTGAGGCTCGGATCTACCTCCTGGGAGTAGCGAACCCCTCTGAATATGAAGAACTCGTCGCTCACGACTACACCCCATGTGCCTCGAGCATGGCCGAGTTACACACCTTTGGCGAACTCGCGGCTCGCTACCAAAAGACGCTCCGAATCCACCTCGCTATCGATACAGGCATGGGGCGTGGCGGGTTCCTCCCTGACACCGCAGAACTAGAAGAGGCTCTCGCCTACCAGCATTCCCATCTAGAGATCGAGGGTATCGGCTCTCATCTCCCCGTCGCGGATGAGGACCCCACCTTTACCGAGCAACAGTTTCAGCGCTTTGCCTCCATCAGTAAGCCTGACCTCCGATACCGTCACCTAGCGAACTCCGCAGGACTCCTTCATTACGCAGACTATGGGTTGAATCTCGTACGCCCTGGCCTCATGCTCTACGGCGTCTCCCCCTTGCCAGAATACCAGGCTCAACTCAAGCCAGTCATGCGACTCTGCTCCCGCATCTCGCTCATCAGAGACATCCCAGCAGGGCACGGAATCTCCTATGGGCGCACCTTTATCACACAGCGGGACTCACGCATCGCCACCATCGGGATCGGATATGCAGACGGGTATCACCGATCTCTCTCCGGACGTGGGGCGCAGGTCTCTCTCCGTGGCGTCACCGCACCAGTCATCGGACGCGTGACCATGGATCAGATCATGGTAGATGTCACCGATGTCCCAGAGTGCTATGCAGGAGACATTGTCGAACTCTTCGGCACGGAGATCTCAGTCTCCACCCTCGCTCAGCAAGCGGGCACCATCCCATGGGAACTCTTCACCGGAATCGCCCCTAGAGTGCAGCGGATCGTCCAGACTACTGACCGAGCATGACATACTCGTCAAACTCCAGGGCATCCATCTCACGATAACTCGCCACAATGGATCTAAGCTTACGAGCGAGATCTGGCTCAGCCTCTTTGACCTCTTTTGCCTTCTCTCTAACTTGTTGGATCGCATCATCCTTCACGGCGAGAAGCTGGTCATTATAGGATTGGCTCAGTTGCTTCTGACGGTCGACATAGGACTGCAGCGTCTGCTTAGCCGTTCCGGTGATCCCCTTAGCAAAGACCACTGACTGTAGCACACCCTCTGCTTGCACAATCTTGAAGTACGTATTCACCGCCTCCGTCGCCTTCTCCTTTTCCTCTCCCTCTAGGGTCTTCAACCACTGTGCCATAGCCCACTTGGCCTCGACTAATAGCTTGATATTATCCTCTTCACTCGACTCACGCTTATGGGCGATCGCCTTTGACGCACGTAGCATCACAGCCTTCTCAAAGACCTCGATATCGATAGATGGCGCCACCTCCACCGGCTCAACAAACGATTCAATGTCAGTCACCACCGGCTCGACCTCAGGCGTCTCTTCCGCTCCTCCACCGGTGAAGATCACAATCCCTCCAATCACGAGTACCGCAGCCAGACTGCACATCAGTAGAATCCCATTTTGAGTAGCAAAGAAGTTCTTCGTCACCACTTGTGGCGGCTTTTCATACACTGGTGCCGCTTCGATAAAGTGCTCTTCCATCCCATCTAATGGATCAAGATCCGTAGACTTGACACTCACCTTCCCTGTAATCAGGGCTGGTGCAGCCTCACGTAGTAAACTCTCACCCGCTTCCGACGCCTGCTGAATCTTTGATAGATCCGTGATGAAGGCCTTCATGTGAGGGTAGCGTAGGTCCGGGTCTCTCGCTAGTGCCTTCTTCAAGACAGGATCGAAGATCGGATTCAACTGCTTGAACTTCTGGCTAGGCGGAATATAGAGCGAGTCTGGAAGACACCCTGTTAAGAGCTCGTAGAAGATCGCGCCGATCGAATAGATGTCTGAGCGCTCATCAATCGCATGCGGATTATTCAGCACCTCCGGAGCGGTATAACCTGGTGTCCCGAAGATCACCTTCCCCTCCTCAGACTCACCAGTTTCATGCGCGAGGCCAAAGTCACAGAGCTTAGGAAAGGCCGTCTGATCGAGCAGAATATTCGCTGGCTTGATATCTCGGTGAATCATTCCTGAGTCGTGGATACTTTTGACCCCTTCTGCGACTCCGAGAGCGACTCGGATCGCCGTCTCTGGCTCGATCTTCTCGCCATGAGCTGAGTGGTGCAGAGACTTCCCCTCTACCAGTTCCATCAGGATGTAGAGCATCCCGTCAACCTCACCGATCTCATAGAAATCCACAAGGTTAGGGTGCTTCATCTTAGCCATGATAGCGGCCTCATCTTTGAACTGCTGGTTATACCCTGGATCAGAGGTCATCTCACGAGGGAGAATCTTGATCGCCACAGGATTCCCTGACGGCTTCTCCTCTGCTTGGTACACCGCCCCCATTCCACCTGCCGCAATGAAGGAAATGATGGTAAACTCTGGGAAAAACGGTTGGAGCTCTTGTACGGACAGAGGGGTAAATTGGGGAGCTTCGGCAGTCATATTATCGGTGAATTAATATTTTTATACGTTCTCAATAACTCAGTGATGATGAACACGGCATGAAGGCACAACAGATACATATTTGTTCTTCCTATCTGACAATCCTGAGAGTAGGACTGTCACGTCAATATCATGAACGAGGAAGAAAATCATAAGCTAACTACCATAAGTAGAGATGAAATCATACAGATTGCGAGTCATTTTTACAGATTAGTGAAACAAGATGACCTCATTGGCAAGATGTACCCAGAGGATGATTGGGATGGTTCCGAAGAACGCCTCCGTGATTTCCTCCTCTTCCGCCTAATCGGAGAACAAGATTACCTCGTCAAACGGGGTCACCCACGTCTCAGAATGCGTCACGCACGCTTCTTCATCGGCAAGAAGGAGAGCGACCGCTGGATGGATCTCATGGACCAAGCCATGCGCGACACTGGCATTCCAGAGACCGAATTTATCAAGCTCCATAACTTCTTCCACGGAGTCGCAGAATTCATGAGAAACCACTAAGCCAACCATGACCGAACTCACCATCTACCAAACCATCTTCTGGTCTCTCGCGACCCTCCTTGCCTTCTACATTGTCCCCAAGGCGGCCTTCCACTTTCAGCGCCTAGTGAAGGCGGTCAAAAATGGGGAGACCATCTCTGAACCATCTCAGAACGGGGTCCCTACTGCCCATATCAATGTCGTTGACGTCGCCGCCGTTGCCCTCCTCTTCTGCTTCTTCTGGATGGGTCTCTCCCAGAAGGCCTCCGCAGAACCGGTCGAAACCAGAGACTTCACCCTTGGAGTTCTCTTAGGTAACTTCATCGGACAGCTCATGCTGATAGGACTCATCTGTGTCATCTGGATCTTCCGCGTAAACCTCGTCGAACAGTTCGGACTCTCGCTCCGTGGACGCTGGCGCACCCTCTGGTGGAGCCCTGCGATCTTCGTCGCCTGCCTCGTCTTCACGAATATCATTATCAAGCTCCAGTACTTCGAATTCGTCAAGGGCCTCAATGATGGCCCCGTCCTCCAGCAGGCGGTACAAGTCCTCCAAGAATGCTCCGACCCAGCGATACTCACCATGCTCGCCATGGTCGCCTGCATCGGAGCGCCGCTCTCAGAGGAAGTTCTCTTCCGTGGCTACCTCTTCCCCGTCATTAAGAAGTACTCCTCCCCATGGTTCGCCATCATCTTCTCAGGTGCGATCTTCTCCCTCATCCACTATAACCTCGCAGCCTTACCGACCCTCTTCCTCATGGGATGCCTCCTCGCCCTCTCTTACGAGCGCACCAAGAGCCTCTGGGTCCCGATCATCGCCCATACTCTATTCAACTCCGCCACTACTATTGCCCAGTTACTTGGTAAATATTAAAGTTGCATAATCAACGCGATTAGGAAATAGAGTTGACTGCATCAGTCATGAAAACACTATCTATCCTGAGCCTAATGGCTCTTCTTAACTGTTCATTAGCCGACAATGACAACTTTGCAAATGCTTACGATCTCGGGGACCGCGCTTCGGTCGCTATCTCAGCACCACTCGTAGACTCCTCGACTGAGGCTGGTGAGCCTGACATAGACGACATTACTGGAGAAACAATTTGGTATAAATGGACAGCCCCCTCCAGCGACACTTATTCAGTAACTGTAGATCAGGCCATTGCACGACTGGACATATACACAGGTAATGAGCTCTCATCCCTCAATAACGAAGTTACGTTAAACCCTAAGCTATCATCGAAATACGGTTATTATTTCGATTTTGACGAAAACTACTCTACATTAACCACCTCCGCTGGTACCGATTACTATATCCGACTCAGCCGCAGCGACCAGAGAGAAGACTTTCCTTATGCAGATCAATATCAATACGATTTCGCATATGGCTTTCAAATCACCACTTCAGAAACGACAGGTGGCGACCTAGGCACTGAGGTCGACTTTATTTCAAAAGGAGACGTCCTTTTGTCTCCTGAAATTGGCCACACCTATACCTGGACAGCTCCAAGCAACGGCACCTATTCCTTTATCTTCTCCCCATTTAATACGAATTTCATATATAATTCAGCAGGGCAATGCACGATCGTAAACCACTCTGATTCCTCGATCTTAAGCACTCTAAAACCTGAATATAGCGGCAACCCAATCTCGACGAGTCTTACATTAACTACGGGAACTACATTGGAGTTCAACATCTCTGGTAACTCTACCCACACTCAGGTAATTAGCTATTATCCTGAATATCTGACGGAAGAAACTGAATACGTCAAAGCCTTACAACGCTATCAACTGGGTATCTTTTTATCGCCTCCTGTCGATGACTTCGATGATGCCACCGCTCTTGATCTGACAAGCCCTGTCACTCTACACACTTATTCTTCCCCCAGTTTAACGAGCATTGAACCAGGAGAAGAAGCGCTCATTCCTTGGTATTACCCAGAATGGAACTCTTACCACAGCTCTTGGTATAAATGGACTGCCCCCTCTGATGGTGTCCTCTATACCGATATTCAGCGCGAAGGGTGGGGAGCCAATGTTCAACTCTTAAGAGGTAACAGCCTATCAGAGCTTGCGAATAACACTATTCTACGTTCGGAGTGGGATAATGGATCTACAGCACATAAGGTGCTAGCAGGTGAGAGCTACTACCTTCGTATATCGGAGAATACAAACTGTGTGGAGATCAACCTTAGCTTTACGAGCGCCCCTTCCACAACATTTGAATATACCACTGAGGCAATCCTAACACTCAAGAGTGCTCAAAGCGAAGCCGACATTACGTACGCCCAAGGCCTACTCGATGCAGCTCTTGATCTGACCCCTGATCATGCTGCTGCTAATCTTTTCAGCCTTGTGGTAGAATTAGCCTTACTCGAAAACGATAGTAGCTTCAGTACTCTACTCAGCACCCTTGGTATCACATCGCTGAACTCAGACGTCTTAAATCTCGAATTCGACATCCCCACTACTGAAGCGGAAGAGTTTAATCTCTCCTCCACAGCCACCTCTGGCGACATCTTTGATTATCTCTCCGAGGACGTTCTTCCTCAATTAAGATCTCTCAAGGAATATCTAACTAATATCAATATCGAAGACCTCCCCTCTCTAACGGTCTCCTCAGTGAACAATTATGACGGATTGTATCACTTATTACCGCAAGACATCTACACGATCAGAGCGGCATACAGTAACTTCCTCATGCTGATCGAGTTCTTGTCCGTATATGACCTCTCACTACACGCTAATGATACTCTCAACAATTACGATTTAACTCTCGAAGAAGTACTAGACTCCAATCCTGACCTGCTCAGTCTCGTCAGCAATGTGGGACTAGAAAACATTCGAACGCTAATCTCAGAAGTCTCCACCAATGTAGACGAAGCTGTATATCACGAACTCGGAGGCATCCCATTTATTTATTCAGAAGAAGCCTCTATTTTAAGTGGAACCAATGCACAAGGCACCTCTAGGCGTTTAGAATTACTAGAACTCTCCAACATAACGGGAGAGATAGAAGCAGCCTTCAATGAGGAAGTTATTGTGGAATATGGTGATGGTTCGATTAGCATCGATCTTAATAACCTTATTGATGCTACTACTGGCATTCGTGACTGGATGCCCACTATCGTCAAAGGTAATAAGTTCCAAGCCTTCACCACCGCTGACCCCACTCTCTCAGGGACGGTTCAAGCAAACCAAGACCAAGCGAACAGCCTCCTAGACTCCTTAGGGCTGCTCATCGAAGCCGCAGGGTTTAATGACAAGATCGCAGAACTCATTAATAACGGAGACCTCCCTACAGAACTATCAGGTAAAGATGATGACGCCGATGGTGATGGTATTTCGAACTATGACGAATACCTCTTCGCTCTTGATCCTACAGATAGTAATTCCTCGGTTCTTTCAGGAGCAGGGATGACCAGCTTCGGAGGGACAGAGTACATGACCGTATCCTTTAAGCGACGCACAGATGTCAGTGATATTCGTTATATGGTCTCGGTTTCAGATGACCTCATCAACTGGGACCACTCAGAAGTCTCTGTGAGCATGATCGGTAGTCCGATCAGCACCGGTGATGGTGAGTCTGAAATCGTTCAATATGCGATCCCAACAGGGACAGAGATCGCTACTGGTAAATATGTTCGGGTATCAGCCATTGCTGAATAGAGTATTGATATACTCATTATGCTTAAGCCAATTCACGTTTAGTGACATCTCGATCACTAGTGATGGCCCACTACAGGTTGATCTCAAAAAGGGATCAGCCGTATATTCAGGTAATTGTGTAACATCCACTCCTGACTGGGAATTAAAATGCTCTGTCTCTACTAACATACAGACTAAACACCTCTATATAAAAGGTCCTAATGACCAGAAGGCTCAGCCAAAAACGAAGCTTCATAGTATTGTCTTTATCGGAAATTGCTCACTCATTCACCGAATAAGCTCAGCCAAGCTTTACAGTATGTTTGTAACATACAGACATAGCTCTAGGAGCTTTTACTCGTCTGGCATAGGGCTTCAATTAATCACCAAAGAAGCCTCCTATATCTCCACGAGTAATGATAGTAATATCATTACTTATCTCGATGGGTCATACGCCCTGCATGGTGGCTGGGAGGCGCTTTAAAATTGATTCCTCTTTCAGCCATTACTTAATATTACCGATATGGAATCAACTCCGCTCCACACTCTCACCGAAGACGACCTCATCCGTAGACTCTCGGCACAGCTTGCGACGCCCACGGACACTGTCGGGATCGGGGACGATTGTGCAGTCATCGGGCAGGGGACCCTCTTCAAGACCGATAACCTCATTCAGGGGCGCCATTACCTGCCAGAGACGCCCCCCGAACTGGTCGGGCACAAGGCCATCGCCCGCGTCATCAGCGACTTTGCGGCTATGGGAGGCTCTCCTCAATACTTCCTCGTCACCTGCGGCCTCACTCCCGACCTCAGTGTCGAATACGTAGAAGCCGTCTACCGAGGCATGAATGCGATCTCTCAACAGTTCTCCTGCTACATCATCGGAGGGGAAACCTCATCTATATCATCCGAGCCCTACTTCTCCATCTCAGGGATCGGCACCACCTCCCATCCTATTCTCCGCTCTGGAGCTCAGATTGGGGATCTCATCTTTGTAACAGGCTCACTGGGGAACAGCTTTCACTCCCAGCACCATCTACACTTCACCCCTCGCGTCGCAGAAGCCCTCTGGCTCCAAGAGCATGCCCGTCCCTCTGCCATGATGGATCTCTCCGATGGCCTAGCCCGAGACCTCCCCCGCATCGCCCAACTCAGCAAGGTCGGATACACCCTCGACCTCGACGCCCTCCCCCTTCGAGCAGGTGCCGATACGAAGACGGCCCTCACTGATGGAGAAGACTACGAACTCCTCTTCACCATCTCTCCCGAACTCGCCC
>WTJZ01000218.1 GCA_011524615.1 Akkermansiaceae bacterium
GAGCTGTTGAGGCCGTTAACCGGCTACTATTAGTGTTTAATGTCTATATTTTAACCGCACCATCCACAAGAAACCCTCTGTGCTATACCGAAAAGAGATTATGGGTCGAAAACCACTTAGGGTACGACATGGTGAAGCGACTCATCATAAGCCCTAACAAATCACTACTCAAAGGAGATTTCTTAATCGATGATCACATTGATGGGAGAGGGCAAGAAGGTTTTGAGGGGGAATTACTTCACTTTGGGAGCCCTCGATTCCCACATTGGGACGCTATTATATCTCACTTCGGTCTTTAAGCCACCTTCCCAGAGAGCTCATAAACAAATTCGAAGATCTCCACTTATAATTCCTCGGTTTTGTAGACAGTATATCCCTCGTAGTAATATCTGACGTCGATGCCTTTCATGTAGATTGCTCGGTCATTAATTTGGTCTGTCAATGCGTGTCGGAGGATGTGCTTGATCTCAATATCTGCGCTCCATCGCGGAGAGGTAGTCCTCCTTCTCTACGAGGTTCCAGTCGATGACTTGTTGGATCTCCTTTTTAAGGATCAAATCTAACCAAATCCGAGTAGCTCGCCCATTGCCTTCACGAAAAGGGTGCGCCACGTTCATTTCCACATACTTCTCTATGATCTGCTCAAAGGTCGATTGGGGCATCGCGTCTATATGTTTGAGCGAACTCTCCAGATACATCACGGGAGCAAAGCGAAAGTTTCCCTTAGCCATATTGACTTCCCGAATCTTACCCGCAAAAAAGTAAATATCATCAAAGAGGTAAGCGTGGATAGCAGCGAGGCTCTGATAGGTGCCAACCTCCATATCACTGATATAACCGGAATCAAAAAGCTGCTTAGCCTTACGCTTACTGAGCTCTTCTTACGCTTTTGCTAACTCTACTTGATTTGAGAGACCCAATTTATTCTCTAAAATCATGGCTCTCCTATCAGATCAATAATCAATGAGAATCGCATTGTCATTAACATGCATACCAAACCAAGCATCATTTCTGCTTCTCCTCTTGGAGGGCGTCCTGCATGGCGGTAAGGACGACTCCGAGAGACCCGCCTGAGATCCAGATCTCGCGGGCGAGGAAGACGAGGGAGGCCAGCATGAAGACGAGGGCGATGACGAATAGGATCGCGCCTGGCGTTTGCTGGCCGACGATCCGCACGATCATCCCAGAGACTGAGCTGGTCAATGAGAGGGCACCGAGGAACTGCATCCAGCGGATGAGGACGAGCCGCTTCTGTAGATTAGAGATCTGCTTCACGAGGAGGGTGTCGTGATTCTGAACCCAGTCGGAGTGGAGCTTACGAATCAGCTCCGAAAGGTGGAGAAAGCGATTTGTGTAAGCTAAGAAGAGCAAGCTCACTGCAGGAAAGAGCATCGCGTAGGTGGATACAGGCATGTCCATGGCTTACATCATTAGCAAACTCAGGCAGTGCCTGCACAGCCTTTTTTCTCCTCCTCTACGCAGATCGTTTTCGCCATTTGTTCCTCTACGCGATAGAATCTCGCTCCGAGCACCGTTACTATGACCCTGTAGGGTTCTAATCCTGCTTATCACATCAGAACTCACAATTTCTTTGTACTTTATTGTGAATAAAGTACACTGCGCTCTAGTCAACATACGTACGATGAAAAAGAACCTCACCCTTACGGCCTGTATCGCCTCACTGTTCGCGGCTGGTATGATCACCAGTTGTACCCCATATCAACAACAAGGAGCGGCAGTCGGTGCGCTAGCAGGTGGCGCGTTCGGTGCGATTACGGGTAATGACACCAGTGATGTGATCCGTGGAGCGGCAGTCGGTGCGGCCATCGGCACGGCAGGCGCCGCCTATCGTGAGCGCGGTCAAAACGGAACAATGCAACAACAGCAGTCCCCTCCGACCCAGCAGCAAGCACCTGCGACAACGGCGCGTTACCCATACGGGATCCCTACGAGCACGCCAGGCATCGTGAAGAGCCCATACAGCCCGCATAATAAGGTCAATGTCCAAGGCATCCCATCAGGTAAGATGGTGAAAGAGCCAGGCACGGAGAAGATCTTCCTCGTACCGTGATAGCAGTGACTGCGCGTCTCTCTCTGCAGCACAGCAGATAATAATCTCTCTAAGGGCTTGTGTATTTGTGCACTAGCCCTTTTTCTTTTTCCTATCGTGAGCGACCCAACATTTGACCCAGAGAATGGCATCTTCCCAGAAGTGACCGCTGAGGCACTCGGCTGGACGGAGGAATTCGAGCAGGCCTTCGCCCCGTATAAGAAGAAGGGACTCATCGCAGGACGTCTCATCCGCGAGACTAAGATCAACTTTACCGCCCTCCTCCATGATGGCGAGGATCTCGATGCCTTCGTCACGGGCAAGCTCTGGCACGCTGCAGAGTCTGACGCTGACCTTCCCGCTGTGGGAGACTGGGTCGCCATCGACCTCAAGGGGGATGACCCTGTCATCCACTGCGTCCTCCCTCGCATGAGCCGCTTCTCCCGAAAGATGGCTGGCAAGAGCTCTGACGAACATGTCATCTGCGCTAATGTACACTACGTCGTCGTCGTCACCGACCCGCTCTCCGACTTTAACCTGAGACGCCTCGAGCGCTACTTCATGTTGATCGAGAAAACAGGCTGTAAGCCCGTCGTCGTCATCAATAAGAAGGATCTCGTCTCCCCAGAGGAGATGGAGGAGCGTATCGCGGAGGTCAAATCACTCAGCGACCTCGTAGAGGTGTACCCGATGTCAGCCCTCCATGATGATCCTCTAGAGGTGCTGGAGGACTACTTCCAACATGGTAAGACCGTCGCTCTAGTGGGCTCTAGTGGCATGGGCAAGTCGACTATCCTTAACCGCGTCCTCCGCATGGAGGTCATGGATACAGGTGATGTCAATGACTTCACCGGTAAGGGGAGGCATACGACCACGGCACGGGAGCTCGTTCTCCTGCCAGGTGGCGGACTCCTCGTCGATAACCCCGGGATGCGTGAGATCCAGATGTGGACTGATGAGCAGACCCTCCGTGAGGCCTTTGCCGACATCGAGGCTCTCTCACAACAGTGTCTCTTCCATGACTGCAAGCACCGTAGTGATAAGGGCTGTGCCATCAGAGCAGCCGTAGAAGACGGCAGCCTAGACATGGAACGTTATGAGGCCTACCTCCGCCTCGAGGAAGAGGTCAAGGAACTCAAACGACGTCGCAAAAAGCGCAAAATGATGACCGAGCGCTGGAATAAGAGAGGCAATCGCGTCAAGGCGCGTAACCTGAACGACCGCATCCAAATGGAAAAGGATGAACGGGGCGAGGTTTAGCCTCTGCCGCTCCGTGGAGTCACCAGCCTCTATAACGAAACAACGCTTCACCCAGTGGATGAAGCGTCGGTCTGTTACTCGATACGAGTAGGGCTCTATTTGCTCACGCTAGCGGTTCCCACCACGTGGACGACGTCTGCTGGACTTCTTAGCCGCTGACTTTTCGCCCTGTGGGCGTGGCTTACGTGGTCCTCTCGCTTGGCGGGCGGCCTCCTTCTTACGAGCAGCTGCCTTGAGCACCTCAGATGCAGTTGGAGCACGCTCGGTCCATTCTTGTGGCTCGAGCCCCTCTAGATCAGAGAGTGGGATATGGCAGCTGGTGAGCTTCTCGATCGCCTTGAGGAATGGTCTCTCATCATTGGAGACGAGAGAGACGGCCTTACCCGACTTGCCCGCACGACCGGTACGGCCAATGCGGTGAACATAGTCCTCCGCGACGTTTGGCAGCTCAAAGTTGATCACATATGGGAGCGCCGAGATATCGATTCCACGCGCCGCGATGTCTGTCGCCACGAGCGCCGGAATGCTCTTATCCTTGAACCCCGCTAGGGCTCTCGTTCTCGCGCCCTGACTCTTGTTCCCATGGATCGCGCTCGCTGGGATACCCGCATCCTCGAGCTTCTTCGCGAGGCGGTTCGCCCCATGCTTGGTACGGGTAAAGATGAGTACCTGTTCCCAGTTGCCGTCCTTGATGAGCTTGATCACCGCCTTTGGCTTATCACCAGGATCGCAGCGGTAGGCACTCTGAGTCACCGTCTCCGCCGTCGTATTCTCAGGAGTGATCTCGATCTTATGCGGATTCTTGAGGAAGTCATTAGTGAGCACCTTGATCTCCTTTGAGAAGGTCGC
>WTJZ01000240.1:0-1856 GCA_011524615.1 Akkermansiaceae bacterium
CAAAAAGATTGAAATGATCCTCTCGATCTCTCGGTAAATATGTGTATTATCTAACGGGGGAATACCATATGGAGGAGAACAATACTAGCTACTCATTGATCTACAGAGCGACTCATCTCAACGAAGATGAGGCATGGAACGAACTCCTCTCCCATTACAGCCGCTTCATCTACTACATTCTCAACGAGCTCAATGTCTACCAAAAGGACATCGACGATGTTGCGCAAAATGTCATGCTCCTACTCTCGCAAAAGCTCGCAAGCTATGATAAGGAAAAAGGTAAGTTCCGTACATGGCTCCGACAAGTCATCACCAATGCAACGGTCTCCTACATCCGGAAACAAAAGTCGCAAGATGAGCGTATCAATAAGCTCGCTGAACAGTCAGCGGTAGACACCCCGTACTCCGAATCCACGATAGAGCAACGGATCGAATCTGAGTGGAAGAACTATATCACCACCCTTGCAATGGAGCGCATCAGACAAACCTACGAGGGGAAAGCTGTCGACGCCTTTGAGATGGGGCTAGCGGGGAAAAATGCGCAAGAGATCGCACATCTCACAGGACTCACCGTAAGAAGTGTCTACACCTTACGCCAAAAGGTCAAACGTAGCCTCTTCCTGACAGTGCGCCAACTTGTCAAAGACCTGGAACATGAGTCCTGACTATCCTTCTTACCAGCCTGCCGCCAATATCGACGGACTATTCGATCAAGCTCTTGACGAGAGTGACTCTATATTCTCAGATATATGCCCTGCTCTACTCGACTTACGTTCTCAAGAGCAGCACTACACTCGCCTCACCCCGATTGGGAAAGGCGCTATCAAAGAAGTCTATCGCTGCTACGACACAAGGGCTAAGCGAGAAGTCTGTCTCGTCAAGCCAAGAGCCGAACTCGGTGTCGAATTCTATGAACTCTTCATTCATGAGGCATGGCTCACGGCACACCTTAAGCATCCTAACATCATCAAGATCCATGAGGTTAACGTCTCTGACGACGGCATCCCATTCTTCACTATGGACCTTAAGAGTAACCGTACTCTGGCAGAATACTCCCAGAGTGCCCCCCCTCTCGATGAGCTCCTCGTTGTCTTTCTTAAGGTTTGCGACGCGCTCTCATACGCTCACTCGCAGGACATCATTCACCTCGATCTCAAGCCCGAGAATATTCAGTGTGATAGTTATGGTGAGGTTTTAGTCTGCGATTGGGGATTGGGCAAATTCGCTAGTGATGTCTCCGACGCATCCGAAAGCCAGCCCTTTCAGTCGATCTCTGATACCCTCTATGGGGAAATCAAAGGGAGCCTAGGGTACATGTCTCCTGAGCAAATCCACCACGGCGCACATAAATCATTCGCAAGTGATATCTACTCCTTAGGATGCCTCCTCCATTTCTTAATCACAGGCACTCCAGTCTACACTGGGTCACAACAAGAAATCCTAGAGCAAACTCAGAACTCCACCAGAACGAGCATGAGGCTCCGGCACCCTGAGGTCCCTAAGAGCCTTGATGCAGTATTCCTCAAGGCCACCTCACTCTCTCCCTCTGACCGATACCCCTCCGTCCTAGAACTCAAGCAGGAAATCAGGCGCTATCTCCAAGGCCACTCTACAGAAGCAGAAGAACCTACTATCCTCGAACGCGGCCGTCGGTTCATCCTCCGTCACCGGCAAAAAACCGCCATCTCAGCAGTCAGCCTCCTCGTCATAGGCGTGCTCCTCACAGTCTTCCTCACAACGTCTAAGACGCTCAAAAATCAGCGAGACCAAGAGCAGCACCTGAACTCCTCCCTGAACGAACGTATGCAGGCTCTTACAGAGGAGTACCAACTCTTCGAGTCCGCAGTCATGGACTC
>WTJZ01000240.1:1956-4154 GCA_011524615.1 Akkermansiaceae bacterium
CCACTCCTCTTTCAATTATCCACATTGCCCACGTATCCAATATGATGATCCATTTTCTCAAATCCTCAGCATCATTAATCACCACCCTCTCCTTGAGTGTCGCCAGCGCTCTGTACGCTGACACCTCTCAGCCTAATATCGTCTTCATCTACGCAGACGATATGGGATACGGAGATGTCACTTACCTCAACCCAGAACGCTGCAAGATCGCCACTCCTCAACTCGACTCCTTGGCGAAACAAGGCATGGTCTTCACCGACGCCCACACCTCTTCCTCCGTCTGTACCCCATCACGCTACTCTCTGATGACCGGGCGTTATAACTGGAGAACGACGCTCCAATACCACGTCACGCATGGATACAGCACATCGCTCGTCGCGGACGAGACTCTCACCGTCGGGGAAATCCTCCAATCAAAAGGGTATAACACAGGAATGGTCGGAAAGTGGCACCTAGGAATGGACTTCTCGACCCAAAACGGTAAAAAACAATTCGGTTCAGGTAAAAATCGAATCTCCAATATTAACTGGCAAGGAGCCATTGCAGGTGGCCCTGTCGACCATGGGTTCGACTACTACTACGGCATCGCCGCCTCTCTCGACATGCCTCCATACATCTACATCGAGAACCGCCACTTCGAGGGAATCCCTACCGAAGTGGTCACCGTCAAGAGACACGGTGATAAGCACGCCGACTTCCGTGACGTCGACGTACTCGATAAGTTCGTAGAAAAGTCTAAGGAGTTCATCAATCAACAGTCTCAGGACAAGCCCTTCTTCCTCTACGTTCCTCTCACATCCCCACACACTCCTATTGTCCCAACTCCTCAGTGGCTGGGCAAAAGTGGCATCAACCATTATGCCGACTTCCAGATGATGACCGATGATATCATTGGTCAAATTGTCGCAACTCTTGATGAAGCAGGGTTCAAGGACAACACCCTCCTCATCATCAGCTCTGACAACGGATGCTCTAAGGCCGCCAACTTCAGACAGCTCGAAGCCGCAGGACACTTTGCCAGCGCGCAATTCCGAGGCTCCAAGGCTGACCTCTGGGAAGGTGGACACCGCGTCCCATTCATCGTCCGCTGGCCCGCTCTCATCGAAGCTGGTTCCTCTAGCGATGAAACCATCTGCCTCACCGACTTCCTCGCTACCTGCGCCGAGATCACCGGTGCGACCGTCCCTCAGGATCAGGGTGTTGACAGTGTCAGCTTCCTCCCAGCCCTTAAGGGAGAAGAGATCACCTCGTCTCGCCAAGGAATCGTTAACCACTCTATCTCAGGTCACTTCGCCTACCGTAAGGGTGACTGGAAGCTCCTCCTCGCCAAGGGCTCAGGAGGTTGGTCGATGCCAAGCGAACGTAGCATGGACGCTATCGAGGGCTCACTCGAAGCCCAACTCTATAACCTCGCATCTGATCCAGGCGAAACCACTAATCTCTATGCGGAAAAACCAGAAATCGCTGCCGAACTTCTCGCCCAACTTAAAAAGGAAGTCGCTAACGGACGCAGCACCGCTGGCCCAGTCGTCCCGAACGACATCCCGATAGAGGATATTAAACTCTGGAAGGGTAACGTTTCACGTTAAGTTCACTCCCTGAACAGAACTGAAAAACTTATCACTCCCAGATCACTTTTTGGGAAAACAAGGCAGGCGTGTTTGACACGACCTGCCTTTATCTTTCGGTCACGCGTCCATTCACAAAACGAAGATAAAATACCCAAAAAGCGCCATCTCATCTTTCAGTAAGTCACATTAGTTGCGTAACCAGCAATGATGACACATCTACTTAAACCTACAGTCACCCTACTAACTACACTTTCGCTAGGGCTGACCAGTTCCCTCCATGCCGATAGCTCCCCACCTAATATTGTCTTCATCTATGCTGACGACATGGGATATGGAGACGTCACTTACCTGAACCCTGCGCGCTGCAAGATCGCAACACCACAACTGGACTCCATCGCGGAGCAAGGCATGATCTTCACGGACGCCCACACCTCCTCATCCGTCTGTACACCATCTCGCTACTCCCTCATCACAGGACGCTATAACTGGAGAACTAAGCTTCAATACCATGTCACTTATGGCTACGCAGGCGCCCTCATTAATGATGATACTCTCACCGTAGGCGAGGTCCTCCAGGACCAAGGCTATAATACCGCAATGGTAGGCAAGTGGCATATCGGTCTCAAC
>WTJZ01000163.1 GCA_011524615.1 Akkermansiaceae bacterium
CTCCAACACAGTCATCAGCGCTCTCGCCCCAGTATTCTCTTTTTCCGCTAATTCTGAGACATAATCAATTGCATCATCCTTGAAGATGATATCGATCCCATACGCCTTGAACTGACGCTCGTATTGATGCAGGATCGACCCTTCTGAGTACTTCAGAATATTTGCCAAGTCACGCTTACTCAGAGACTCACAGTGTACTCGTACCGGCAGGCGCCCTACGAACTCTGCTTCGAACCCATACTTGATAAAGTCCTGAGTCTCCGCCTGAGCTGAACTGATTGATTCCGTTCTAGGCTGTGAGGAGAACCCCATTTGCCCTTCACGACTCCTCTGCTCGATAAGCTTTTCGATCCCAGAGAACGCACCACTGACGATGAAGAGAATGTTCTTCGTATTGATCGTATCCTTTTGGCTGCCGCTCCCCCCCATGGCCATCATCATCTGATTCTGCATATCCATCGGGTTCACCAGAGGAACATCTGTTTCCTCCATCAGCTTCAGGAGCGTCGTTTGTACGCCTCTACCAGAGACATCTCGCCCTCCTCTATTACTAAAGCCGGCTAACTTATCGATCTCATCGAGATAGATGATTCCGTACTCAGCTAGTTCGACATTACCATCAGCCTTCTTGACCAGATCCCTGACGAGATCATCAACATCTCGGCCGACATACCCTGTTTCCGAGAACTTAGTCGCATCAGCCTTGATGAATGGAACCCCGATCAACTCTGCGATATGCTTCACGAGATACGTCTTACCAACCCCAGTCGGACCGGCGATCAGGATATTCTGCTTATGATAATCGATACCTGAGCTTGCTTCCTCATTATCATTAAAGAACTTAGCATTGTTATAGTGGTCACAGACTGCTATCGCGAGTGCCTTCTTTGCCTCAGATTGACGGATAATGTAGCGGTCGAGGTACGCCTTGATATCACGAGGTAAGTAGTCAAAGTCCAGGATATCAGACACATTCTTCACCTCCGTGGGCTCTACAGTCGCATCTGGAACCTGCTCCTCATTGACGAAGTTTGTGGTCACATTGACCGCCCCCATCTTACTGAAGACCTCCTCCAGCATGTTCTTAATCTCATCAGGCTCAGAGGTCGTTTTCTTCGTGTCCTCTATGGAATTATCTTTCTTCATTATCTCTTAGAGCGAGTTCAGCCCCTCCTTATGCCTACTTAGGAGCGGCTAATTTGATATAGTTAGGTTGATGGTCGAGATAGAACGACCACTTCAATGCGGGTTCATAAGTATCCTTCCCTTGCAACTTCCATTGCGCGATCACTGATACTGAAGGAGAGCGTAGAGGGCGAGTAGCCTGCCACTCAAAGCGCGACGTATTGGGGATGAAGGTACCCTCCACCTTTCCAAAGCCACCAACGCGCATGTAGACACTCTCTCGGTCAACATTGGGAACACTGGAGAGATCTACCCCAATCCATGGCAGCCGATCTGCGGTTGCCTTTCCAGCCTCCGGCTTCACGGGATACGGCAGCGAGACCAATGGGGCATCCGATGAACTCTCATTAAAGTCTAATGCATAATTAAACACCTGCTCACCCGTACCCAAGACCACATAACGAGGAAGCTCCAGGTCCGGAGAGTCACGTGTAACCTTACCCGGCTTCACGCTAAACGCGAATTCATACCCGAAAGAACGTAGAATAGGAAACATCTCCGTCGTATAATACCCTCCTGGATAGATGTAGGTCTCCACCTTTTGGCCATAGCGCTTCTCGAGTTTAGCCTGAGACTGACCAAACTCTTTCGTAAGGAAGGTCGCATATGCCTCCTCGCCCTCCAGTCGAGCCTGTTTAACACCAGAGGCGAAAGGATGACTGACCGAGTGACTTGATATCTCCATCCCAGCAGCCATCATCTCTCGCACCATCTTATCATCGAGAGAGAGGCCACCATTCGCCACGAAGTCGGTGTAGATCCCCAGTACGAAGGGGTAACCAAACTGCTTTAGTACCGGGAAGGCGACTTGGTAGACTGAACGCCAGCCATCATCGATCGTGATTAACACATTCTCCGCCGGCAACTGTAGTTCTCCTCTCCTCCATGCAATAAACTGCTTGAGTGAAATCACATTAATGCCGCGGTCCTTGACCTTCTTCATCTGTTGGGTAAAGACCTCCTTACGGATTCGCATCTCCGTCGCATCGAGTCGCGCAGTGAAGTCATGGTAACAGAGTACACTGACTTTCGCATTTTGGCTCACCCGCTGCGCACTACCGACACTCACACTAGCTGAGCCAGACGGACTATCGAGTTCAGGTAATTCAACTGCTAGCAAGACCTGAACTAATAGCGCAGTGATCCATACAATCGCTCTCATACTAACCCTTAGCAATGAATCGTTGTAGAACAGGCTCTAGCTTCTGCACCGTCTCCGCAGGCCACAGCTCACGAGGGGTAATAATAGAACAGTCCAGAACCTCAAATTCTGGTTGTGTATTATTAATTGGCAGCGTCGCAATCACTTCTGATAGGATCGCCTTAGCATTATTCGAGTTCTTAGAGAGGTACATTAAGATCTCTTGGACATCGACTTCCTGATCCTTCCAGCAATCATAATCAGTTACCATGCAGAGAGACGCATAGGCCATCTCGGCCTCTCTTGCTAACTTAGCCTCAGCCAAGTTTGTCATCCCGATCAAATCAAAGCCGTGGTGTCTATTCGTCTCACTCTCAGCCCTCGTTGAGAAGGCTGGCCCCTCCATATTCACATAGGTACCTCCGTTCTGGCAAGGTAAGTTGAGCTTCCCACAGGCAGCAGCAATCGTCGAACGCAACGTCTCATTAGTCGGGTAACCGAACGGAACGTGCGCGACTATTCCATTGCCGAAAAAGGTATGTTCCGTACGTGTAACCGTGCGATCATAATACTGGTCTGGCAACACAATATGCATCGGTGGTAACTCCTCCTTGAGACTGCCCACAGCCCCAACGCCTATCACCCACTTAACTCCCAGGGATTTGAGCGCCCACATATTTGCACGATGTGGAACCTCTGAAGGTAAGTGGCGATGCCCCTTACCATGTCTCGGGATGAAGTAGACGGTGTTGCCATGTAACTCTCCCTTGATAATCGTGTCTGAAGTCGACCCGTATGGAGTTGTAATATTACGCTCGCTTACATTCTCTAACCCTTCGATAGAGTATAAACCACTCCCTCCGATGATTCCTATTGCTGACATACTGTCACATGTGCGACATTTCTCCCCTACTGAAAAGCCTATAGTGCTGCGATACACAATTTTAAGAGCTTACAGTCCCTCATGTGAAAAAAATTATTTTTACGCAGTAATAAAAGTTGCCACTGCGTGGAGCAGAATTATAAAAGCAGTTATTAAGTAATAGAAGATGCTAGACAGTGGCGAAACATACTCCGAATACGCAGGAGTCGACCTTACCCAACTCTCAGATGAAGAGTTGGTCAAGATCTGTAAACTTGAACTGCCAGAGACTGTCCGTGCCTACAAGATTCTTATTCGCCGACACGAGGCTCTGATCTACAATAGCTGTGCTAAGCTCCTCGGTAACCCACAGGATGCGGAAGAGGTCGCCCAAGACACACTCATCCAACTCTTCCATAAGCTCCACCAATTTGAAGGACGTTCCTCCTTCAAAACTTGGCTTTACCGGATAGTGCATAACTACTGTAAGAACCGAATATCTAAACAGATACGACACCGGAAAGGCCAAGAGGCCATCGAGAAGCACGCTGATCATTTTGGCTCGGATGTCTATGATCAGCACGACTCACAAGAACAATCCGAACTCGTTAATGCCGCCCTCGCGAAGCTCAAAGACCAAGACCGAGAGATCATCGTTCTCAAGTATATGTCAGGCCTCACGATCGAGGAGATTTCCGAGGTGATGGAACTCGGGCTTAGTGCAACAAAAATGCGCCTTTACAGAGCGCTAGATTCCTTTAAACTCGCCTACGGTAGAGTTGACAAGGATGGCTCACCATCAGAAGTCTCATGATTACGGAACAAACATTTCAGCAAGAAGATGCAGAAATCCAACGCCTCTTTTCAGAAGCGGGATGGGCTGAAATGCCACCCCCTAATGAAGACCGATTGGAGAAAATTGTAGAGAGAGCCATTCACGAACGTATCGCCAAAGAATCAGCCGAGTTCGTCTTCTCCGGCTTTGGGGCCGTGCTCTCAAATTTCGCCCATGCCTTCCTCGGCGAATCTGATGACCTTAAACAAAATTATAAACTCTAACCATTATCCACAATGCCATCTGAAGAAGAAGCTAAGAAACTCATAGACTTAGAAAACGCCCAGGCCCTAGGACAAGAACAACTAGAAGCCGGCAAAGAACAGTTAAACTCGATTCTCGATAAGGTACAAGAAGCCTTCGTAGCCCAGGGTGAACAACTTCTAGAGTTCTTCCCCAAACTTGTCATCGCCATTATCATTCTCGTCATCGGTATCTTAATCGCTAAGGTACTCAGAGGCGTCAGCACTAAGATCCTCCAAGGTATCAAAATCGACAACTTAATGGAGAGTACCGGAATCCAAGGCGCCTTATCAAAGATGGGCATCACGGGTAGTCTCGCAGTGAATATCCCTAAGTTCGTTAGCTTCTTCATTATTATATTCATGGTAAAGGCAGCCGCCGATGCGGCCGAATTTGATGATGCATCCAACTTCATCCAAACTATCTTCGCCTTTACCCCTAAGCTCATTACAGCCTTCCTCATCATGGTGATCGGAATGTTTGTTGGCGACATTATTCAGACTACCGTCTTCAATACACTCGATGCCAAGGGGCTAGATTATGCTAAATCTGTTTCCAAGATCGTCTTCGCTCTCGTCTTCATCGTCTTTCTCACCGTCTCCCTGAGCCAAGTAGGCATTGAGACAGAACTTCTGAAATCAACAGTCAAGATCCTCCTTGTAGGGGTCTCTCTCGCCATTGCTCTAGCGCTAGGTTTAGGACTCAAGGAGCACGCTGGTAATATCGTTGCTGCTGTTTATGTTCGCGACATTTACCGCCAAGGTGTAGCGATTGATATCGATGGAGATGCACTCAAGATTGTAGGTATTGGTCCAGTAACCACCAAGTTACAGAAGGAAAACGGAGACTTCGTCATCCTTCCTAACAGCGCTCTCGTCACTACTAAGGTAAAAGGTCGAGCGAGCCAAAACCCGCACATTTTGGGTTAACCATCCGAGGAGCGGTTCAGCGCCTCGATCTCTTGTCGGAGTTGCTCGCGCTTCAATTTTTGTGGGGAGAGAACTGTTCTCCCCCCATGAATCTTCCGGATGGGATGAAAGAGTTCATCCATCCCCACTGCCTTTAGTTCATAGACTTGCTCCATCAGATGACCCAAATTCCCTTTGGGAAACGATCTCTGATGAAACCAACTTAGATACTCCAGAGGCAAATCGATCAACAACACCCCCTTGGGTGGATACTTCTTAGGACCGAACATGCCAAAGGGCATTCTCATGTAGATTAACTCGTTAAGAAGTTCACGCAAGTCACCTGCATAATCGGAGGGATTGATATAGTCATCACTCATCCATCCTGCTTTACATTGCAGACAGCCTATTGCATAGTCTTTTTCCTATGGCGCAGTATAACCAAGACCTCTTAAACTCCAGAGGGCTGAAGATCACACCAGCAACAATCGAGGACTTACCAGATCTAGTTGAACTCGTCGCTAACCTGCTCGATGAGCAAGCTGCCTTCACAAGTAATAGACGTAAGCACGAGCGAGGAATCCGCCTCATTCTCGAGAATCCCTCTCGCGGACGCATTATCGCCCTCAGGAATGAGGACCACGTCATCGGAATGGCCAACCTCTTATTCACGATCTCTACTGCCCAAGGAGGCTTTGTCATCCTACTAGAAGATGTCATCATGCACCCTGACTTCAGAGACCAAGGACTAGGAAGCCATCTTGTAGATTACGTCATCGACTTTGCGAAGCAAAAGGATTTCAAACGAATCAACCTCCTAGCCGACACTCTCAGTGAGCGCTCTCATAACTTCTTTGCTAGGCTCGGGTTTGAACACTGCGAACTTAGCCCTATGCGTCTTGTGCTAAGTCAATAATCAACTTCCTCAACCAAGACAAGCACTCTAGTGCACATTGACTTATTACTCCAGTGGCTACTAAGATCCACTATGCTAAAAAGCTGACCTAATGCTAGGTCAGCTTTTTTATCATACCGTATCAGGTATAAGAGAAGCCCCATTACTAGAGGCTAATCTGATTATGCTTCGCGTCCGCAGCAAGATTTGAATTTCTTACCACTACCGCAAGCGCAGGGTTCATTACGCCCGACCTTGATCGTTGGACGACGCTTAGGAAGGTTGATCTTGATCTTACTCTCATCACGAGCGCCCATTTGGCCGCTGTTCTCTAGATTAGAACTCGTACCAGTAGACGTACCTCCGACACGATGAGCCGCAGAGTTATCTTCTACTCCCGCTTCATTAGAGCGTGAGAGCTGCATCGGCAGGTTATTCAAGAAGCTCTGGTAGTTCTCATTAGAGCTCAGACGGAAGAAGTTAAAGAGTGCTCCCTCTTTAATATTATCCATCAAGGTGACAAAGAGATCATAAGCCTCAGTCTTATACTCAACAAGTGGGTCCTTTTGACCATGCTGACGGAGATGCACGCCTTGACGCACTCCATCCATATTATAGAGGTGCTCCTGCCAAAGCTTATCTACAGCTGAGAGGATCTTGTGGCGCTCGAGAGCATCGACAAAGTTAGGGTCCTCTTGCTCAATCTTAAGATTGTAGATCTCTTTCACTCTGGAGACGAGGAACTCAGAGATCTCCTCTTCTGATTTCTCTTCGAACTTAACTTCCTCTTCATCAAGACCGATTGGGAAGTGAAGGCTTACCCAGCCGTAGAGCTCCTTATAATCAGGCACGCCTCCATCACGCTCATTAACGAAGTGGTTAACCTTCATCGGGATCACCTCTTCGATGATATCATAGATTAATTCACGTGGATCGTCAGACTTCAGTACGTCATTACGGTATCCGTAGACCACCTCACGCTGCTGGTTCATCACGTCATCGAAGTCTAGTACATACTTACGCTGACGATAATGCACTTGCTCCACACGCTTCTGAGCAGTCTCTACTGAACGGTTAAGCATGCCGTGTTCGAGAGCCTCTCCATCTTCCATCCCGAAGCGCTCCATCAATGCCGTCATACGATCCGCAGCAGCAAAGTTACGCATGAGGTCATCCTCAAAGGAGAGGAAGAACTGCGTCTTACCTGGGTCACCCTGACGTGCACAACGACCACGTAACTGTCGGTCGATTCGACGTGATGTATGACGCTCCGTACCGATCACGAAGAGACCACCGAGTTCATTCACGCCATCCTCAAGCTTAATGTCAGTTCCCCGACCAGCCATGTTCGTCGCAACCGTGATCGCTCCTTTGAGACCCGCATTCTGTACGATCTCGGCCTCTTGACGGTGATACTTGGCATTCAGGATCTGGTGTGGGAGCTTCGCTCTCTTGAGCATACGACCTAGTGTTTCAGACGCCTCAACCGACGCCGTACCGATCAGTACCGGCTGCCCAGCTTGGTGCGCCTCCGTTACCTTAGCGACAACCGCGTTAAACTTCTCACGACGGGTCTTAAAGACCTGGTCATTCTCATCCACACGTTGGTTAGGTCTATTTGTAGGAATCGGTAATACGTCGAGGCGATAAATGTCGTGGAACTCTGCGGCATCCGTTTCTGCGGTACCCGTCATACCTGCGAGCTTCTCATAGAGTCGGAAGTAGTTCTGGATAGTAATTGTAGCGTACGTTTGAGTCTCCTCCTCGATCGCACAACCTTCCTTCGCTTCTACCGCTTGGTGCAGACCGTCAGACCAACGGCGTCCAGCCATTTCACGACCAGTATTCTCATCGACGATAATGACCTTATTCTCTTTGACCACGTACTCTACATCCTTCTCGTAGAGACAGTATGCTTTCAGTAGTTGAGTGATAGAGTGGATCTTCTCCCCCTGAGAGTCGAGACGCTTTTGAAGAGCCTCTTTAGCGGCTGCCTTTTGCTCCTCATCGAGCTCTAGGTTTGCATCTACCTCACCGTAAGCGGTCGCGAGGTCAGGAAGGACGAATGCCTCTGGATCGTCTGGAGAGAGGTAGTTACGTCCCTTCTCCATGAGGTCCGCCTCATGAGCCTTCTCATCTACGGTGAAGAGGAGTTCTTCCTTGATCGCGAAGAGTTCCTTCTTCTGCGTATCCTCATACATCGCGAGCTCAGACTTCTCGAGCGCACGACGTAGTTCAGGATCTTCCATCATACGCATGAGTTGGCGATTACGAGGTTGACCGAGCTTAAGCTTGAATAGGGTACGACCAGCATGCTCTAGATCACCCGCCTCGATCGCCTTCTTCGCTTCATCTGCGAGATTATTACAGAGGACGTTCTGCTTCTTAACGAGCTGCTCGATGATACCCTTGTACTTATCATACTGCTGAGTATTGTTCACCATTGATGGGCCAGAGATGATGAGAGGCGTACGAGCCTCATCGATCAAGATCGAGTCAACCTCGTCAATAATAGAGAAGTAATGCCCTCGCTGTACCTGGCCTGAAGCATCTGATGCCATTCCGTTATCACGGAGGTAATCAAAGCCGAACTCACTGTTCGTTCCATAAGTGATATCCGCCATGTACTGCGCCTTTCTCTGAGGCGGAGCCATTTGGTTCTGGAGAATACCGATCGTTAATCCGAGATAGCGGAAGAGATTCCCCATCCACTCTGCATCACGACGCGCAAGGTAGTCGTTCACTGTGATAACGTGCACTCCCATTCCCGTCAGAGCATTGAGGAAAACTGGGAGTGTTCCCACGAGAGTCTTACCCTCACCCGTCTGCATCTCAGCAATCAGACCTCTGTGAAGACAAACCGCACCAATCAGCTGTACATCATAGTGGATCATGTTCCATGTCACTTGCTGATCACATACTGTGAACTCTCTACCGCAGAGACGACGCGCACCATTCTTAACAACCGCATATGCCTCAGGGAGAATTTGATCGAGATACTTAGCACGACGCTCCGAGAAACTCTCTTCCGCCTCACTGAAGAGTTCGCGTGCAGTGTTGATCGACTCTGGAGTCGCCTCTACCGTGAACGCGAGCTCGGAGACTTCATCCTTGAGAGAGACAAAGCGCTCATTGAGCATCCCAGCTACCTCAGCAAGTTGCGCCTCCTCCATATTCTCGAGCTGACGCTTAGTCGGGAGAGTGATAGGCAGGTAGCGGTGTAAGTGAGTTTGCCACTGACGCGTGAGCTCGACTAACTTCTCCTCAGGCTCGTTCTGCAGAGCCTCCTCGATCTCGTTAATTTTCGCGACGATCGGACGAATGCGCTTAATTTCACGCTGATTCTTATTTCCGACGATTTTCTGTAAGACCCACTTGATCATGTTTTCTATCTTCTTTTGTAAAAATGTTTGGCTGAGGCTAAGCGAAATGGCTCATAGTTCTTGTCTTCGCATCACCAAGATGAACTATTTTCGTTAGATCACCTTGTCCTGACATGGATACTAGTAAGAGAAAAGGAAAAAGTAGTGTAATACGTCCCCTCATGCCCCCGTCATCCGCTCCTCAATTCACACACATTCCACATAAAGATGACTATTTCTTGATTTTTATCCACCTTTTAGCTTATTGAGGCAATATCACGATGAAAGTTTATCTAATCTCTCTCTTGTTCACCCTTGCTACTCACGCCGAATTTCGTACCTGGACGAATGATAAGGGTCAGACTATCGAAGCAGAATACCTGCGCATGAAGGGAGAGGAGCATGTCAGCCTCCGCCTCAAGCGTAACCTCTCCGTCACGCAAGTCCCTCTGTCATCCCTCTCTGAGGAAGACCAATCTTACCTGAAGGAACTAGCAGCATCTGCCGCCGCGGAGGAACTCCTCGCTAGCTATCCCTCTGCGAATGGGAAGTTCACCGAAGATGCAGAGGAAGCCGCCCAAGCACAAAAGGCTACTCAACGCCCCCTCTTCATGGTCTTCACTGGTTCTGATTGGTGCCCTCCCTGCAAGGCCCTCGAGAGCAATATCCTCTCCTCCTCCGCGTTTAAAAAATTTGCCGAAAAGAAGCTCATCCTCCTCAAGCTAGACTACCCCAATGGTAAGCAGTCTCGCGCCATCGCGTCTCAAAACGCAGAACTCAAAAGCCAATACGGCATCTCTAGCTTCCCAACCGTGATCATCCAAGGACACAACGGGAAAGAAATCGCTAGAAAGTCAGGGTTCAGCTCTTCCAGCCCAAAGGAATATATCGAGCAACTAGAGAAAAAGTTGTAACCAAAGAACCAACAAAAACCAATTACAAAAATAATAATTGCATTATTCGATCTAAAAGGTTGAATAAGCAATTAAATGACAAAACCCTTATTACTCCTATCCCTCAGCTCAGCTGTTGCAGCTCCTTCGCTGACGATTTACAATCAAGACTTCGCCGTCGTCAGGCAAGAAGTCCCGATGAATCTCAAGCCAGGGATCAATCAAGTCTCCTTCGATCAAGTAACGGCCCAGCTCGAACCTGATTCGGTCGTACTGCGTGACCCGAGCGGCAAACTGGACTTCCAGATCTTAGAGCAAGGCTATCGTAATGACCCAGTCAGTATTGGACTCATGCTAGACCACTTCGAGGGCAAGCAAATCAGCTTTCTCGTAGATGAGGAGGACGGCAAACGAATCGAAAAGATCGGAACCATTATCCGTAGCGGGAATCATCATCAGCAACATAGCTACAGATATTCCGACTCCAGTACGAACTACGGCAATGCGATCATCGAGGTCGACGGCAAGCTCCAATTCGGCCTCCCTGGCGAGCCTCTATTCCCCGCGCTCGGAGAGGACTCGATTCTCCGACCGACTCTTAACTGGACTCTCGACGCGAAGTGGAGCTCAGGCACCGCAGAGCTCTCGTATCTCTCCAGTGGATTCTCATGGAAGGCTGACTATAATCTGGTCGTCACAGCGGACACCTCAGATGATGCCTCTCTCAACGGGTGGGTCACCTTATCTAACAACAGTGGCACCCGCTTCGACGAAGCCTCCATCAGCCTGCTCGCTGGAGATGTGAATAAGATCAAACCAAATGCGAGAACATATTATGAATCAAGCAGTATAGACCCTTTTGCTCCCGCTACGAGGAGAGAAAAAACTGTTACGCAAAAAGAACTGGGCTCCTATCACCTCTATAACATCGCTCGTCCTGTATCACTCAGAGATAACGAGACTAAGCAGGTGCAATTCACAGAGTCTAATAAAGTAAAGGCGACAAAATCATACCTCTATGCCCCACTCCGAGGAAAGGGCTCAGGCGCCAGTCCCAACACTACGAATGCTAAGAAAGACGGCTTCTCAAAGGATGTGCAGATCTACTGGGCTCTCGATAACACGGAGGACAATGGACTCGGCATCCCCCTCCCAGCGGGTAAGATCAGGCTCTATCAAAGTGAGGATAACAAACTCGAATTCCTTGGGGAAAACACCATCGATCATACTCCACAGAAGGAGACCATCGAGTTCTACACGGGGAATGCCTTTGACCTAGTCGGTGAGCGCCGCATCGTCAACTTTGAGCATAACCGTACTGATGAATACATGCTAGAAACGATCGAGGTGAAGCTCCGCAACCGCTCCAAGGAAACCGTCACGATCGACACCCACGAACCCATGTGGCGCTGGAGCCAGTGGAACATAGTGAAGAGCTCTGAAGATTACCAAAAGCTAGACCACACCACCCTCCAGTTCCGCTCTAAGTTAGACCCCGACGAGGAAGAGGTCATCACCTTCACCGTTCGATACGACTATTAGTGCCTCATCTCAGGCAGTGCTTATCACATCCTCCCCCCCTCACTTACCGCGCCTTTAGTCTTTTGTCTTCGCACGCCTGCGCCTGTCAGTAGAAATGAGATTCATCATTGAATTTGATTCATTCCCATTTCCCTCTTGCAAAGTTGATCTGCCTCGCGCATGGCTAGGAGCCATATAATTCACAACCATGAGTTTACCACACATCGCAATCGTCGGCGCTACTGGCGCAGTAGGAATCGAGATGCTCAACTGTCTGGAAGAACGTAACTTCCAGTGTGCATCCCTCACACTCTTAGCTTCAGCTCGCTCTGCAGGCAAGACCCTCACATTCCGCGGCGAAGAGATCACGGTTAAGGAACTCACACATGAAGCCTTCGAAGGCATCGACATCGCGCTTTTCTCTGCAGGCGGTGGCATCTCAAAGGAGTTCGCTCCATCTGCGGCTAAGGCTGGAGCAACCGTTATTGATAACTCATCTGCGTTCCGTATGGATGAGGGTGTCCCTCTCGTCGTTCCAGAGATCAACCCTGAGGCCGCTAAGGATGCACCTAAGGGCATCATCGCTAACCCTAACTGCACGACGATCATCTCTCTCATGGGACTCTTCCCACTTCATAAGAAGTTCGGCCTCAAGAGCATCATCGCCTCCTCATACCAAGCGGTATCAGGGAGTGGCGCTGCTGGTATCGCCGAGCTCGAAGAGCAGTGCAAGGCTCTCACCAATGGGGAAGAAATCAAATCAGAGGTCTATCCTAAGCAAATCGCCTTTAACGTCATCCCACACGTAGACACCTTCCAAGAAGGTGGATACACCAAAGAAGAGTGGAAGATGCTCAATGAAGGACGTAAGATTCTCGGTCTCCCAGACCTCAACGTCACCTGTACATGTGTCCGTGTTCCTGTATACCGCTCACACTCTGTTAGCATCACGGCTCAGTTCGAGAAGCCAATTACCGTGGAAGACGCTAAGGCAGCCTTCACAGACGAGTTCAAAGGGATCCAACTCTGTGATGATCCAGAGACCGCTCTCTATCCAACTCCACTCGACACTACCCTCAAAGACGACTGTCTCGTAGGCCGTATCCGTAAGGACATGGTCATCGATAACGCTCTCGCTCTCTGGGTCGTTGGTGACCAGGTGAAGAAAGG
>WTJZ01000066.1 GCA_011524615.1 Akkermansiaceae bacterium
GATCTCTCTTCCTTCTCCGATTCTGAACATGGTCAAAATCTGAAGGCACATGGCGAAACGCTAATTTCGTTTCTGGTGCGCGGTGTGACCTCGACGGTTAAGGCTGGTGACCCCGATGGAGAGAAGTTTCTGAAGGAGTTGGGACTTGATCCTAAGAGTGCCGATCCAGTTAAGCTTGCTCAAGTATTTTCCGACCATATTGCTGCGTATGCGGAGCTCTCAAGAACGCCGGCATGGGTTTACGATCCAACCAAGAGAGAATCGGGTAAGGACTAGCTTTTAACTCCCCCCACACCACTACTCATACAATACCGAAGGCAAATCTCGTAAATGGCGGTTCCTCTACATACCTCTGAGTTTATTGATCCGCTCCATGAGTGTTTCAGGTTGTTCTAGAAGCAAGCCGATGACTAGCAGGCGCGATAGCCTTATGGAGTATTTTCAGAGATGTCACAATCCCCCACATCTTAAGTAACTCATGCTCGCCTTTACTAATTAACTAGAGGGGAAGAACCTGCGCCTTCGAGCATGAATCACTCCCCCTCTTAGAGCCAGCAACACATGAGCGATACCGCAAACTAATCACTCGCTAACCCTGTAGTTAAGTGTTCACTACGGCTCTAGACAAATACTCCAAAAGCACAATTTAAAAACAGAAAGACACATACATAAGGAAATACCTTAGGGATCATGTAACAATGTTCTCCTACAGCATAATGTTAATAAGGCCTCAGCTATTCCTGTAATAATGGGTCGAATCATTAGCCTGTTAGACACCTCACCCTCTCTGCCCACCATGAAGAATATTATCATATCCTCCCTCCTCCTACTTCAGCTCATCATCGCAGCCGATGATACGCCACCCAATGTCATCATTATCTATGCGGATGACTTAGGCTATGGGGATCTCAGCTGTTATGGAGCTACCAAAGTCCATACCCCTCGGATCGACAGCTTAGCTCAGGATGGCAGAAAGTTTACGGACGGGCACTCCCCTTCCTCTGTCTGCACCCCCTCCCGTTACTCACTTCTCACGGGCGAATACCCCTTCCGTAAAGGGTTATACTCGCCTATCTTCCTCAGGAATAAGCTCATCATGCCCGAAAAGACCTACACCATCGCCGATATGATGAAGGAAAACGGGTATCAGACCGGCATTATTGGGAAGTGGCACCTAGGCTTTCAAACCAAGGTCCCTGTTGATTGGAACGCCCCTCTCAAGCCTGGCCCTCTAGAGTTAGGGTTCGATTACTATTACGGAGTTCCTACGGTCAATAGTCATCCGCCCTTCGTGTACGTAGAGAACCACCACGTCGTCGGTCATGTCTATGATCAGAATTCCCCGGATTATGACCCATTCGACTACGCCCTCGCTGCAGGTAGACAAGGCTATACTCAAGAAGTCCCAGAAAAGATGCACCTCTCCGCCATAGGAGGAGCCAAAGAAGCGCACGCACAATACAAGGACTATGAAGTAGGACTCCACCTCGCGGGCAAGACTATTGATTGGATCGAGCAGAATAAGGAGGATCCCTTCTTCCTCATCCTCTCTACCACTCATATCCACCACCCCTTTACCCCAGCCCCACAATTCCAAGGTACAAGTGACGCGGGATTATACGGAGACTTCCTCCACGAGCTCGACCATATCGTAGGCATGATCCTAGATAAGCTCGAGGATGAAGGACTCAGCGACAATACGATGGTCATCTTTACCGCTGACAATGGCGCGATGATGAACCATACAGCCCAAGAAGCGTACACCCACCAAGAACACCGCCCCAATGGTCGCCTTTTGGGGGCTAAAAGCGATGGCTGGGAAGGAGGACATCGTGTTCCCTTCCTTGTGAAATGGCCATCCAAGATCCCCCAAGGAACTGTATCCGATCAACTCATTAGCGCCACTGACCTGCTACCGACACTAGCCAGCCTTACTGGCGCTCAGATCCCGACCTCTGCATCCCCTGATGGTGTCGATATGTCAGAAGCATTCATCGGTAATCCTCAGCAACAGATCCGAGAACACCTCATCTCCACGCCACTCAGGAGAGACTTCTTAGTCCTGCGTCAAGGAGAGTGGGTCTACCTGGACGGCAGAGGATCGTCTGGCTGGAACGCTCCAGCAGGTAGACATACCCTCTCTGGCCCGAATCTAGCCCACTTCCTAGGAGACCTGAACTCCGACTTAGAAGGTAAGGCCATCTCCCCCTCTGCCGCACCTGCGCAGCTCTACGACCTCTCCCAAGACCTCTCTCAGACGACCAACCTGTATCATGAGCACCCAGAACGAGCCAATGAGATGAAGGCCCTCCTCCAAACCCTCAAGAATAAGTCTAAGAAGTAAGGACCTTGTAAAGGAGTGAGCGACTCCTAGGCTCTCGCTCTCCCACACCAAATATCGATCAGCTCGCCTCCGAATCGGTATGGCTACAAGACTACCATGTCGCCCCCTCTTGCTCCCCTACCAGAGGGTCACTCATGACAGGACGTTGGACGAACCGAGTTGGCACCTGGCATACCTTCTTCACCCGAGCAATGATGCATGATGATGAAGTCACCATCGCCGATCACTTCCAAGCCGCGAACTACTCCACAGGCATGTTCGGTAAGTGGCATCTCGGTGATCACTACCCCTACCGTCCCCAGGATCGAGGGTTTGACGAAGTCTTCTGCCTACAGGGTGGAGCGACGGGAGTGACTGCTGACTATTGGGATAATGATCTCTACGACGACCATCTGATGCATAATGGTCAACTTACGAAGACCGAAGGATACATCACTGATGTCATCTTTGACTCCGCTCAGAACTACATCAAGCAACAGGTCTCCGAGCAGAAGCCCTTCTTCGCCTACATCGCTACTAATGCACCGCATAAGCCCTGGATCTGCCCTCCATCATATGCGGCGAAGTATCCAGACCTCCCCAAACACGCTGCGGCCTTCTGCGGAATGATTACCAACATAGATGATCATGTTGGTAACCTACGACAAACGCTTAGAGATCTAGGAGTCTCTCACAATACCATCTTCATCTACACGACTGATAATGGCACCGTCAACCCTGGTAAATTCCACGCTAATATGAGAGGCAAAAAGGGAAGTGCTTATGAAGGAGGTCACCGTGTCCCTCTCATGCTTCACTGGCCAGCTGGAGGCTACTCATCCCATCACAAGGTCACAGAACTCGCGCACGTCGTCGATGTCCTCCCTACCCTCCTAGACCTCTGCCAAATCCCCCCACAACCTTCTCAACCCGTAGATGGGAACTCTCTAGTAGAACTCTTCTCTCCACATCATGAGCGTAAGGTCGATTGGGAGAACCGTATCGTAGTCTCGGACTCACAGCGTATCCAAATCCCCAGAAAGTGGAAAGACTCCTCAGTCATGCAAGGCCGCTGGCGCCTCATCAACGGCAAGGAACTCTATCACATCGGGAATGATCCAAGCCAAGAAACCGACATTGCCGCTCAGCACCCGGAACTCGTTAAGGAACTCTCCCAGTGGTATGATCAGTGGTGGGCGGAACTTGAACCAACCTTCGACCGCATATCGGAAATCAGACTCGGGGGAGAACATGCCTCTGAGACAACCCTCACCTGTCTCCAGTGGCTAGACTTCTATCCACCATGGAACCAAGGGAAGATTCGTACAGGACCGCCAGAGCCTAAGCAACCGACTGACAAGACCTTTGAGGGCTATCTGGCTGTCAATGTGCTCGAGGGGGGAACGTATCAACTCGATGTCAGAAGATGGCCTCGCGAATCAGGACTCAAGATCCGTGATGGAGTAGCCCCTCTTAAGCCATTGCCTGGATGCATGCCCAGTTATTCCTACGCTGTCGGCAAGCCCCTCGACATCACCGCCGCCACTATGAAGATCGATGGCAAAGACCTCGCAACCAAACCCGTCACCGATGAGGATCTGGCCATCTCATTCACCGTCGAGCTGACCAAGGGGTCGCACAAGCTCTCTCCATACTTCACCAGACAACTCAAGGATGGCGCCACCGACCGCACCCTAGGCTGCTACTACATCGATGTGAAACATCTCCCTCAGTAGAGCACCCCTTCATTGCGAGTTCAAAAAACTTGGTGCCTACATGCGACAGAAAAATGCAATCGCAGAAGAATCGACACGACTGTGGT
>WTJZ01000205.1 GCA_011524615.1 Akkermansiaceae bacterium
GATCTCTGTGAACTAGAGCTTCCTAAGGATTACGCCTTTGACGGGGTATCGATGAAGCCCCTGCTAGAAGATCCGCAGGCGGAGGCTCCGCGTGATACGTACTTCGTTCAGTACCATGGGGGCATAGGGCTTAAGTATCCTATCGAGGCGTGGACACTATCCGTTGTAGCGACCAAGCAGTGGCGTCTGATGGAGGGGAAGGTGCTCTATGATATGGATAACGATCCTGGGCAGACTAAGGATGTCGCAGCTGAGCATCCAGAGGTCGTTGCAGAGCTACGTCAGAAGTATACTCCATGGTGGGACTCGATCTCTCCTAGAATGACACCGGTGTATAATGATCTAGGGAACCCCGCCCAGAATCCTACGGAGCTCTTTGCACAAGATTGGCTCATGCCAGTAGGGAATCCTCCCTACCTCCAGGGCCACATGCGAGGCCTCTCCGATGTAGTCGGACCTCACTATGTGAACGTAGTCGAGGCTGGTAAATACCGCATCGCACTTCGTCATGCTCCAGAGGTAGCAGAGGTGAAGTTGCAAGCCATCAAGGCTAGGGTCGAAATCGCAGGGATCAGTGCCGAGGCCGACATCATTCCTGGTTCAGAGGAGGTCGTCTTCGAGCTCGATCTGCCTGCGGGTCAGACGAAGCTGCTCACATACTTAACGAATGCGAAGGGGAAGACGGGAGGCTCCACCTTCATCGTGGTAGAAAAGATCTAGTCTTGTTCTCTCATTTTAGAGGGGGCTTCAGATCGCCCTATGTAGTAAATCCTGCATGTGAACTGATGTTCCATGCAGGATTTTTCTTATTGTGGGGTTTTCATGTGGTATTTCTTTTGATTAAGGGGGTTCATGATTGTTTGTCTTTGTATGAATGTGATTCATTTTTTTGTTGAAGGGCTTTATTTGCGGTGGATGCCTGAATGGCACAACTAGTGCACTGTTATTGTTGTCCTAAGAATCTCTTTGGGCGGTTAAATTAAACAAAAATGGTGAGTGGAAGATGTCGGGGAAGTGCCCGTCAGCTGAGACTACCGATCTAAATATTATGTACGCAGAAATCAATTGCCTTAATCCAGTCGAAATAAGTTCACACAAAATCTGGGATGCTACCAAAGCACTGATTCAGCGCAAGGCACAGCACCTGAGACGTGTGCACCCAGATTTAGATATGAGTGAGATCCACCTCAAAGCCAATGGGAAGCGTAGTTATGCGCGTCTCATTCTCCATGACGGCAAGCATCGTCGCATGGAAGCTCACGTGGAAGATCGAGACTTAAATCGCGCCGTGAGCTCCTGTTTCGCAAAAGCAGAACGACTACTGTCAAAGCCTAAACATCTTCAGCACTAATCATTTCTCATAGTGCCTAGGCAGCCTCTTTGATCATTCGGAGGCTGCCTAATTTTTTGCCCTGTGATTTGTATGGATAAACTATGATAGAATTGAATGATTTTTTTGTGTTTTTTTATTGTTCGATTTCTTGCGATTCACTAATCTTGTCCGCAATAATCAAGAGTTAATGGAAGAGGAGAGTATTGATAAAAGGGAGACGAGCTATACCTTGCTAGAGAGGGCTTTAGATCATGGAGATCAGGCTGCTTGGGATTCTCTTATTAAGGTTTACACTGACTTTATCCATTATGTCCTAGGTACGTATTACTTCACTCCTGATGATAAGGATGATGTGGTGCAGGATATCGTGATTCATCTCTCTAAGAATTTGTCGAAGTATGATCGGTCATTAGGAAAGTTTCGTCCCTGGTTTGCGCGTATGATTCGTAATCAATGCTTTATGTTCCTACGTAAGAAGCAAGCATATCAGCAGAAGATGGATGCGGCTTCTGAGTCATATCCGTTCTTGGATGATACACAGGCTTCAGAAGTGGAGCAGAAGATCGAATCTGACTGGCAGGCATTCATTGTCAGTAAGGCACTTGAGAATGTGGAGACGTCATTCACGGGAAATGCCGTGCCTGCTTTTATTATGGCATTGAATGGAGGTACTACCGAAGAAATCTGTGAGAAGTTTAATTTGACGGTAGGCTCTCTCTATACGCTGAAGAAGAGGGTCAAAAAGCAGTTAATGATAGAGATCGACTTGCTGACTAAAAATTTAGAACTTTCTTAAAGAATGGATGGCCTCTCTAAACATCTAGGAAGGGAGGCGTTAGATGCACTCTACAGTGAGTATGATGAAGACTTCTTGGCGAGTGGGGTATGCCCTGCTTGTGAAGGCTTGGGGCAGGTGAGTGATCGCTATCGAGAGATCGAACTTCTAGGAGAGGGGGCGATGAAGCAGGTCTTCAAGTCGTATGATGAAAAGGCGAAGAGGGAAGTGGCGCTCGCACGATTGAAGCCGCAGTTGGGGGCATCCTACTTTGATTCCTTTATTCATGAGGCTTGGCTCACATCCTCATTATCGCACCCCAACATTATTAAGGTCTACGATGTGGATGTCGATCAGGACGGGCGTCCTTACTTTACTATGGAGTTGAAGGCGAACCGAGACTTTCGTCACCTTTGGCAGCAACAGCTAGATCTCTATGAAAGGTTAAATGCCTTTATGACCCTATGTGCGGCGATAGAATATGCGCATTCCCAAGGGGTAGTACACTTGGACCTCAAGCCTGAGAATATTCAGTGTGATGAGTTTGGAGAGATTCTGGTGTGTGATTGGGGATTAGGGAAGGTATCGGAGAATATATCTGAGCACTTAGAAGAGTCTTCGACCTTGACGATGATCGGAGAGGTGAAGGGCTCCTTAGGCTACTTATCACCTGAGCAGATCGATCATTCCGCAGAGAAGGGGAAGTCTTCTGATATTTTTTCACTCGGTTGTATCCTCCATTTCTTGATGACGGGGGAGCCGCCCTTTATTGGAGATAAGAAGACCGTGCTGGAAGAGACACTAGCCGCGCGAGTCATCCCCCCTCACGAGAAGTATCCAGAGAGAGCGATTCCATCGAGTATCTCTGCCATTATTCTCAAGTGTCTGCAGACGGAGGTGTCCGATCGCTATCTATCAGTGTCTTCACTACACGAGGATGTGCTACTGTATCTCAAAGGGTATAGTCCATTGGCAGAGAAGCCTTCGATCCTCAAGGTGGTGCGAAACTTTGTGGTCCGCCATCGACTGAAATTTATCTGGGGCTCTGTAGCGACTGTACTCTCACTCATGGTCGGATTGTTTATCCAGTTCGAGCGACGATTGCATCGTAGCGAATCTGAGTCCCTTAATTCCGAGATTAATGAACTCCTTGTAGAAACAGAGGCCTTCAACAGCCTAATGGACAGTTCAATGCAAGCGCTCTTTGGTAAGCTGGTAGACCGAGCTCATCAGTTATCAAAGGCGATGTATGATTGCAGTGATGAAGAGTTTATTCGCTATCATGAGCAGGCTCTGGTCTTGCTGAACAAGGCGCAGCCCTATGCGCCAGATCATGGTGGGTTAAACCTATTAAAGGTGCGACTATTGTTCATGATGATGGACCTCCAAGCGGTAGGAGAATGCAACAATACAATTGGAGATGAAAACTTTGCTCGTTTATTGAACTATGCCGCTCAGTTTCCAGACTACCAATGGAGTGAAAAAGAGGGGCCCTCTCTCGATCAGGTCATACGACTTGTGAGGGTAATCCGTAGTAATGGAAACTCTAGGGATCAACGTATGCTTGAAGAGTTGGTACGATATTACATCATCAGGTCTGGAGATCATGATTTTACCCGCCTTTATGTAGAGTTGATGGAGTATTACAATCGCGAGTCTCCTTCGTTCAGAGCCGATTATGACGTAGAAAGTGGTGAACTAAGACTCATTTCAGAGAAAGGCCTCTTTGTTGGTTCGGCGGAACTGATGAAGTATCTAGACCTAAACTGTCTCCGCCTGGAGCGCGTCCAGCACATTGACCTTTCTCGATTATCTGGTGCTCGGGTGAGAGAACTAGATCTCAGGAAACTGCGTCACTGCCATCTCAAGCAACCATGCCGTATCAATGGCTTAGAGATCGTGCATTTGCCAAAAGATCCTCAACTCCGAGAGAAGTTGAGGCGGTATTTAGAATCGAGTGCAGGCGAGATAGAGTTCCGCGAGGATTAATTCG
>WTJZ01000046.1 GCA_011524615.1 Akkermansiaceae bacterium
ATTACAGCAAGGGCCTACCGAACAAAAAGTTTGCCGATAAACTCAGTGGGATCCGTAATGATATCAGTAACGGAATGAGTGTGAAAGAAGCCTTCACTCGGGCTGATTGCTTTAATGACATGACCATTGGTCTCGTCCAATCTGGTAGTGACTCTGGACGCCTCGATCAAGCCTTTGCCGAACTCGCCAAGCGCCTCTCAACAGACGAACTCTTTAAGAAAAAGCTCAAAAAAGTCGTCATGATTCCATGCATTGTCATCCCCATCCTCTTAGGGGCTTTCATTGTCGCTCAGATCAAGATCGTCCCCCAAGTAGAAGGCATGCTTGACCAGGTAAAGCAAGAACCAGACCCCATCTCCAAACTCGCCTTTCAGTTCAGTCATATTATCCAAGATTTCTGGCCTGTCATCGTAGGTACCATTGCAGGTATTGCGATTATTCTACGCCTCTCCGAAGCTGCGCGAATCTTCACTCTAAACCTCCTCATGTCACGCTGGAAGGTCGTTCGTAAGCTCATTATGAGCCTCAGACAAATGACCCTCCTCTCCACGATTCACCTGCTCCACTCGAATGGTATTAATCTCGCTCGATCTTTACGCGTCTCCGCTAATACGGTGAAAGGCAGTGCTCTACATGAGGAAGTCTTAGAAGCAGCTGACCGCTACGAGCATACCGGTATCCCTGTGGCCACAGCCTTCAGCAAATACACCTCCCTCGACGAACAAGTATGCCATATGATGGCCATTGGTGAGCGCTCTGCCTCCATTGATGAGAACTTAAAGCTCATGGCGGATATGTATGAAGAAGAGGCCGAGAATAATATGGAACTCTTAACACATGTCGTCAACGCGCTCGTCCTCTTTATTGCCGTTGGCCTGATCGCGGCCGTCTTCATCTCTAGCTTTCTCCCCATTTTCCTCATGGGCCCTCGCCTGATGCAGAACTCTCTCTAATCCTTCCCATGCAACAAACCCGACTAGACCTCTGGCTGCGTAAAAAGTTCGCCTATTCCACTACCGTATCTACATACAGATTACCGAATGGGTATCAAGAACAGCCTGACATCCTCGTCCAAGAACTCGAACAAAAGTCCGCCAAGGACTACCGATTCTGCCTCACCTTCCAAAACGAAAGATCGGCCGAATCCTTCATCAAGGAACTCAAAAAGCAAAATATGCTCTACAACTCTAATGTAAGAGAAAAAGACAGCACCTTCGCAAAGTTCCTCTGCAAGAGGGGGCGAAGCGTTACCTTCTACCTCATCTGGAAGGTCATCTTCGCCATCCTCTTCTCCGCCATTGCATATGCAGTCTTCCTGCTCCTCAAGCGCCCTCAAACCATCGAACTCTTCCAAAACGCTTGGAATGAATTCCTCAAAAACACCTAAGTCATGACTCGCCCCACTCCTTCTCCCTTCTCAAAAGGCCTCACCCTGATCGAGCTCACCCTCGTCATCTCTCTCCTTCTCGTTCTCACCAGTATCTCCATCTTCTCAGCGAATGCCTACTCCGAATGGCAAAAAGGTCGAAAAGCCTCAGAAGCGTTACGTGAGGTCTATATCGCACAACGCCTTTACCTCGCTGATAACCCTCACTTTCAAGTAGAAAACTTTACCCATGAAATTCTCCTCCCTTATCTCGCCGACTCTCCTGACTCCTTTCCCACTGTAGTCGACATGAACGATAATACACTAACGATCTCTGTCGACGTCACTCCTCCTATTCTTCTCGATGCCTCAGGCGCTGTTTATGATGAGTCCGGCAGCTCCTCAGACTCCCTCTGGGATGTCGGGAATTATTAACTTACAAGTTTTTTATGGACTAAACTTAATTTTAATGATAAATTAGTTCATTATGAACGCTACACACATCAAAGCGATAGCTTTGTTGTTATTAACAACACTATCCAATGCGCAATTATGGCTTGGTGGCCCAGGTCTCCCTGTAGGGCAATATTATATTTACGAAGCCCCAGACTATCGTGTTTTCAACCTCGGTTACTATTATAGTTATGAAGTCCACGGATACTATGGGCGTACCGACGCAGACCAAGTAGACAATACTTACGTTGACGCCAATGGCTACATGCGTAGTGCCGTCGAGACCTATACCTCAGGGCGCAATTCTCGAAACGAATGTAACGATTCAGGAGGAAGTCTCGTCTATGGTTGGGTGCACGCTGCCGTTGTTCTCAACAATAAGCGTTATTCTCGTAAGATGAATTTCCAGAGTAACCGTGTCCATGAAACTACCGGTGACAAAGTCTTCTCTGGTAGTGTATATCGCGCGACTGATGACGATGTCTATTTAGGGTTCTACGTCAACGGTAATACCAATGACCCTGACGGATATATGGTTGTCTTCGGCGCAGTCATCAAAGATCCTCCTCGTCCTACTGGTAAACTTGTCATTAATTCCTACGTCCAAGAAGATACTAATGCCGAAATCTCATACGAAATCGATCTAATGGAAGGCGAAGATGCATACGAAGATTACGACTGGGATCCTAGTATGTGGACTGAAGAACTTCCCGCACCTGAAAACATTTAATCTCCTATGTTCCGAGCTCTTACCTTTTCTGTCATCACCTTTCTCTCTGTAGTCCCTCTCTCGGCTCAGTATAATATCGTCCGTTCGCAATCCTCGAACAGACTCACGAGCCAAGGACTCCCAAAGGTAATCTCCCATGCAACCACCAACCGCATTTCAGATCAAGAACTTCAACAAACGATCCTCAAGCATAATAAAAGTTTCGCTGAAGTCCTCAAAGCCCGAGAAGTCGAAGCAGAGTTTCAATTCGCCAAATCTATTCTAGATCAAACCCTCATCATTGGCACGAAAGAGCATTACACTATGATCGCTCCTGGCAGCATCTTATACTTTCCCGATTTCCTCAAAAAGGAAGTCACTATCGGAACTGTCTCCGATGGATCACAATTTCTGGGGTGGCAAGAGTTCTACCAAAAATATCAAGGACTCTTCTCCCCAGTCGAAGTCTCTCTCGCCCAGACTGTGAATAAATCCGGCTTCAGTAATGAACAGGTCTCGCTTGGCAAGTCCCTGCAGAAAATCCTCGTCTCAGTCTACCGTACTAATCCTGTTACTTGTAAAGCAAAGTATGAAGCCGCACAACCTACTCAATAACAATGCACTACCTCCGACTCTTATTCCTCCCGCTCCTGTTGCTCTCCCTCGCTCCAGGGAATTATCTCGTTCAGTACAACTACAGTACAGATGTCACCTATGTGATGAGCCTTTCCTCACGTGACTCTTCTGGCTCCGTTTCTTCTCCTCTCCCGGTACCTAGTCCTGGTGCCTGCTTTGACCTCTATGCTGCTGGTGGGGGCTGTCGTGACAACTACCTCTACCACCTCGATACTAAGGTCATCGGCACCTACATGCCTACCGCATCAGTCTCCATCGCCTCTCAAGACCCAAGTGCAGACCTCAGAACGCGGGCCGATATCCCCTACACCGTCACGCTCTCTCTACAAAAGGATCTCGACTACCCCTACGCTGATCGACCAGACGACGACAGCACTACCACCGCTATGTTTACCAGATATGGCGAAAACTACCCAGAGGGTACGTACCGCATAGAACAGTCTAACTCGCGCAATACCTATGAAATAGAAAGTTATGAAATGGTCGAAGGCGATGTCTCCATCACCCTCTACAATAGTATTCTCCCTAACAACTATACCAAAGCTTGTGGGGAAGAAACCTTTGCCATCTATTCTGAGGCCATTGAGAAAGAAAACTGCCGTCGGGAAGTGATTATTCGCTCCGTTCTAGACTCCAAAACGATCAAGGTCTGGCCTGTAGCAGAAGCTTCCATCCAAGGTGTAGTCGACGGTGAACGCTATATTCACGCGCTCCCCGATCTCTCGATTGATATGGTGGATCTCTACCCTGACAGCCTCACTTACGCGCAACTCTATGCCGGCAGTGTCTATAATGCTGAAGAAGATGAAACCAACTCTCCTCCTGCTATCACGGTCTTAGACGCTACGGTTCGAGACTACGATACCGTCGTTCCTCAAAACCAATCGATTATTCTCAAGGACTGGGATA
>WTJZ01000263.1 GCA_011524615.1 Akkermansiaceae bacterium
GTATAATTCTAACTCTGCTGAAAGAGCACGCACTTCTCGTATGATTCGCTTTTTCGTGCGCTTTTTGAGTGTGTAGACGGTATGCAACGGCAGATCCAAGAGCTCTGAAATTTCTGGAGCAGATTTCCCTTCTAGTGAGAGTTTAAACACGCTTAATCCCCCACCTGAGTATCCCTCCTCAATACGCTTACAGGCGAGATTCATGAGGTAATTTTGCCACTCAGAGATCACCCACCCGTCGATATCATCATTCGTTACCTCTTCGTGGATGTTATGTTCTACCTTATATTTCTCTGAAAGTCGTAGTGCAGTATTTTGCTTCTTGAAGTAGTTTAAAGCGGCATTTCGAACGACGGTCTTGAGCCAAGAACGGAATAAGCCTTTCTCCTTGTTGAAGGTTTTGAGCTTATCAGTAAGCTTCAGATAGATCTGCTGAGCTAGGTCATCAACGTCTGTATTACTCACCCCTATCTCCAGCAATATATAACAGATAAAGCTATTGTACCGTTTATAGAGTTCTTCCCATGCTCTCTCATCCTTAAGATCCAACGCTCGCTGGATCAAGGTATAGCTAGTATTGTTCTTTTCTTCACTCATAGGCACTTCTTAAGTGACGTCGACATTATTCATTTACGTACAACAGGCGATAGAGATATGCGGGAGGAACATTTCTTTGTGAAGTTTTTTTTACCGGAAAGTAATTTTTGCATACAGATGTCATCGTTCAGAACTGTACTAGAGATTCTTGCCTATTCCCCCTCTCGTGCATACACATTCTTCTGTCCCTCCCGAGGACACTCTGTACTGCATAGAACCGCCCCTAAACAAAGGTAACAACGCAAATTTCTGCACTTAATCATTGCTATTGAGAACCTTTCTCAATAAAAGACGAAGTAGAATGAAAAATTTATTACTCGTCCTCGCAGTTGCTGTTGCTGGCCTGCTGACCTCATGCTTCGAGAAGCCTGAGAGTACAGCACTCCCTGAGAACTACACCATTGTGACCACCTGTACGATGGTCACAGATATGGTGGCAAACATCGCAGGTGACAAGGCACAGGTTGTTGGCCTCATGGCTGAGGGGGTCGACCCTCATCTCTATAAGCCTACTCGTGATGATCTCGTCACCCTCTCTAAGGCTGATGTAGTCTTCTACTCCGGCCTCATGCTAGAGGGTAGAATGGCGGACTCCTTCGCTCGTATGGGACGTCAAGGCATCCCATGTTATGCCGTGACTGAACTGCTCGACCAAGAGTACCTGCTCGAGCCAGACGACTTCGACGGACACTGGGATCCACACGTATGGAATGATGTCGCCGCCTGGATCAGTGCGGCCAAAGCGGTGGGTCAATCCCTCGCTGAGATCGACGCTGCCAATGCCACAACCTACCAAGCCAACACTGCAGCCTACGTCGCAGAACTCGAGAAACTCGACGCGTATGCGAAGAAGTCGATCGCCACAATCCCAGAGAAGTCACGTGTGCTCATCACGGCACATGACGCCTTCAACTACTTCGCTCGCGCCTACGGAATCGAGGTAAAGGCAGCCCAAGGGGTGACTACGGAATCAGAGGCAGCCGTATCAGACATCCAGCAGTTAGTAGACTTCGTCGTCTCTCGCGACATCAAGGCTCTCTTCGTAGAGAACATTACTTCTGATCGTAACCTCCAGGCCATTCTAGAGGGAGCAAAGGCTAAGGGACATAAGATCTCGATCGGAGGAGAACTCTTCTCCGACGCAACGGGCCCAGCCAACACCTACGAGGGCACATACATCGGCATGATCGACCATAACATCACCCTTATCACGAACAAGCTCGGTGGCACCGCTCCTGCTAAAGGTCTTAACGGAAAGCTCTCTGCACACTAATTCTTTCAGCCCCCTTTCTTTACCACTCAACAAAGTTGGCTTCTACTAGAGCCAACTTTTTCGCGTTCATTACTCACTCTACCTTATGTCATCTACTGCTCTAGAAGTTAACCACCTGACCGTTTGTTATGAGAAGAAGCCTGCTGTATGGGAGGCTGACATGTCTGTACCGACAGGCTCTATGGCTGGAATCGTAGGTCCAAACGGAGCGGGTAAGTCGACCTTCCTCAAGGCCGTTCTCGGCATCATCCCGAATGCCTCAGGGAATATCTCATTCTTCGGCCAACCGTATAAGAAGGTGAAGCAACGCGTCGCCTATGTCCCACAGAGGGAAAGTGTCGACTGGGACTACCCTATTTCCGCTGTAGAGGTCGTCCTCATGGGGCTCTACAAGCAGGTCGGTCTCTTCCGTTGGGTTACTAAAGAGCACCGTAAGCAGGCAGAAGAAGCTCTCGACCGCGTCGGCATGCTCCCCTTCGCCTCACGCCAGATCGGTGAACTCTCCGGAGGACAACAACAGCGAGTGTTCCTCGCCCGTGCACTGGTCCAACAGGCTGACCTCTACATGATGGATGAGCCCTTCGCAGGGATCGACGCTACTACTGAGAAGGTCATCCTAGGGCTTATGCAGGATCTGAAGTCCGAGGGCGCCACCGTTCTCTGCGTTCACCATGACCTCCCGACTGTCGCAGACTACTTTGACCATCTCACTATGCTCAATCTCAGTGTCGTCGCCAGCGGTAAGATGAACGACGTCTTCACCAAGGAGCAGCTCATGAAGTGCTATGGTGGTCGTCTCGAACTCCTTACCAAGCTCACCGACTCTCTCGCTAAGCTCGAAGGACTCAAAGGTAGCCCGACTCACTAGTCTCCGCCGGAACCATGGATATATCGCATCTCACCCAGATCCTCCTCCCCGCGCATAACCTCAGAGTCATTTACCTCGGGGTATGCTCGCTGGGGATTGCCGCGGGCATGCTTGGTTGCTTCCTCCTCTTTCGTAAGCGTTCTCTCCTGAGTGATACTGTCGGGCACGCGACGCTCCCAGGAGTAGCTGGGGGCTTCCTCCTCTCGGCTCTTCTCTACCCTGGTGAGGGTAAGAATATCTTCATCCTTATGTTAGGCGCGCTCGTCTTCGGGTGGCTCTCCGTACAGGTCGTTCAATGGATGATGCGGCATACCCGCCTCCGCCAAGACGCGGCCCTAGCCGTCTCTCTCACTGGGTTCTATGCGCTCGGCGTAGTCCTCCTCTCAGTGATCCAAAAGTCGGGACTCCCTGACTCCTCTGGGCTAGAGTATTACCTCTACGGGATGGTCGCCTCTATGGTGCAGACCGAGGCCTGGATCCTCTGCGGCACCGCAGTCGCCGCGACTCTCCTCACTACTCTCCTCCTCAAGGAACTCAACGCGCTCTGCTTTGATGAGGGATACGCTCAGACCCAGGGCCTCCCCCACCGCTGGCTAGATGAGACCCTCATGACACTCTGCCTCATCGTCGCGATCGTGGGCCTCCAGACGGTCGGGCTCCTCCTCATCATGGCGCTCTTCATCATCCCCCCTGCGACCGCTCGACTCTGGACAAACTCGCTGAAGAAGACGCTCGCCATCTCTGCTCTCGTTGGTGCTCTCGGTTCTCTCATCGGTGCCCTCGTCAGCTCAGAAGTCGAGCATATGCCCGCAGGTGCAGCCATCATCCTGGCGACGAGTCTCCTCTTCTTCCTCAGCCTCCTCATCGGTCGTCGCAAGGGACTACTCTCACGTCACCTCGAGTACTATGCGATCGAGAGACGGCTCGCTGAGAACCAATACCTGCGTGCAGTCTTTGACGGGCTGGAGGCTCAGCAACAAGTACGACTCTTCTGCGGGCTCAAGTTCTCCCGCAAGCTCGCCATGACCGACTTCCTCATCAGAGATACCCTCGCGAAACGGAATTGGACAACCACTAAGCAAAGCGCCATTACCCGCTCTCTGTTAAAGCAAGGTCTCCTTACTCTCACAGGTACCGAGAGCGCCGCTCTGACCGACAAGGGACTCAACCGCGCGATCGAAACCGCCAAAACTCACCGCCTCACCGAAATGTACCTGCTCGAACATGCCGAAGTCGCACAGAAGAATGTGCACCAGTATGTCGAGCGCATCGAGGAAATCACCACTCCAGAGATCGCTAATGACCTGCGCGACCTCTTCGAGGAACGCCTCCAGCAGGAACTCATCCCACAAGAACCTCACGAAGTAAAATGACTTGGGAACTACTAGACACTTGGATCGTCGCTACCGCTGCTATGGTAGCAGTTGCCTGCGTACTGCCAGGATGCTTTCTCTACCTCAGTAGACAGAGCATGATGAGCCATGGGATCGCTCACGCCGTACTGCCCGGTATCGTGATCGGCCACCTCTGCACGGGACAAGTCGAGACCCCAGCGCTCTTCATAGGAGCCATCGTCGCAGGTGTGATCTGCGCTCTGCTGACCCGCTTCCTGCAGAACCACAGTGGGGTCGAGGAGGGGGCCGCTCTTGGGATCTCTTTCACCTTCCTCTTTGCCGTCGGTCTGGCGATGCAGAGACTCCTCGCAGATGATGTCCACATCGAGCCGAGTCACGTCCTCATGGGGAACCTAGAGACTGCAGTCTTTAACATTCTCTTCACGGATGACCTCGCCCCCGAGGCCTTTTGGCGTGCTTCTGTAGCCTCTGTCATTAACCTCCTCTTTATCGTCATCTTCTTCAAGGAACTTACCTTCTCGACCTTTGATCCGAACCACGCCGATACAGTAGAGGCTCGCCCACGTCTCATGTATTATGGACTGATGACGATCAGTGCTCTGACCTGTGTTGTGGCCTTCGAGGCCGTTGGCAGCATTCTCGTCGTTGCGATGATGATCCTTCCGCCCGCTATTGCCAGCTTCTTCACTAAGCGCCTCAAGCCTCTCATCGTCCTCTCCCTCGCATTCGCCCTCCTCTCGACCCTCATCGGGCACCTACTCAGTATCTCTCTCTTTGGCGACATCGCTCAACTCCTCTTCCGTCTCCCTCGGTCGACTTCCACGAACACCGCCGGAGGCATTACACTCGTTCTCTGTGCCTTCTTAGGGCTCGGTATCCTCTGGAAGAGCATCTCAACTCGACTCCAGAATCACACCTCTTAAGCAGCCTATACTGTACTCATTAGATTGAGTAAGGCTTTGCCAAGCAGAACGCACCGATGAGGCCGGATGCCCGTCCGTAAAGCGGCGCCCTTCTGCCGCTAGCTTATCAATATTGGGCGTCTTCACCTTCGTCGCGCCATAACACCCCACATCACCGTAACCAAGGTCATCGACAAAGATCACCACCACGTTCGGCTGCTCGGCCCCATTCGCCAGAGCTCACGACGCTAGTACTCCTCCTAGATAATGAGTTAACTTATTCATGCTCTGCTATATACGACGCTCCTCAGCCCGTCCTCTCCAAAAAACAATACGTATTTCACACAGAATGCGTGCAGACCTCTTTAAGTCTCCATCATAGATTACGTATTCTTGAGTAAGCACCACACTTTTCCACATCATGAAACTCCTCTTATCCCTTCTTACCCTCTTTCCTATTCTATTGTCTGCCCAATCCGACGACTCCACTACTCCCACCAGAGTGACCTGTATTGGTGACAGCATAACCGCTAGAGGATACCCCGCTCAACTAGAACAAGCCCTCGGGAAGGAGTGGCGAGTCACTAATTGCGGAAAAGGAGGGGCAAAAATCTTATCAGAATACCCTCTCACCTACACCGACCTAGAAGTGTACCAAAAGGCTCTCACGTCCACTCCCGACTATGTCATCATTATGCTAGGAGTGAATGATGCTAATCCTAAGTTCTGGAACGACTCCGTTAGACAACAACAACATCCGACAGAATTCAAGCAACGTTACATCGACCTCATTCATTCGATGCAAGCTCTAGAGTCTAAGCCACAAATTATAGTCGCCATTCCTCTGCCAGTCGTTCCAGAAAACCTGGCACCGGGACGATTACGAATAGAACGAGAAGGAAGGCAGAACAACTTAAACAAGGATATCATCCCTCTTATTAAGCAAATCGCAGAGCAGGAAGAGGTAACACTCATCGATATGCAATCGCTCATGGAGCCCTTAGCCGCAGCACATACTCCCGATGGCGTACATTACACCAAAGAAGGCTCAAAACTCTTCACCACCTTCTTCAAAGAGGCTATTCTCAAGCTGGAAGCTCAAAAAGACGCAGAATGACCAACTCCTATCGACACTTCTGTGTTCACACTTACTCAGGTTGAGAAGCCCGAGATGAAAAAATTTTACGCTAAAAAAATATTTTTTGTATAAGAGTCGAAGCTGGAGGCAAATAGTTAAGGTGTAGAATTCCTACACAATAATATGAAAAACACTATTATCTTAACTAGTCTCTTAGCTGCAGCGTTCTCTAATGCTGCGACAATCACTTGGTCCTCAGTGCAAACCATCACTGGTGATACTTCAGAAATCATCGATTCTGGCGAAGACTCTTCTATCAACAATGTCACGATATTTGACCTGAATGGGTATTCTAGCACAACAAGCCCTGTCAGTGATCTCACCACCGCAGGCTCAGACCTTACGACCGTATCTGGTTCTTTTACCTCAGCAGATTATGCGAGTGCCCTCGATAGCTTCGACTACGACTTTGTCGACATTCTCTCATCAGGTCTAGTGGCAGGAGAGACATACTACATTCAGTTTTTCTACATGGATGAACGTCATGCTGCCTATGACAACCGAACGATGACCCTAGGAGACGGGAATGGCAATGAGGCTACCCTAAACTCAGATGGTGAATACGTCATCGGTCAATTCACAGCGGACGGCACCTCTCAGACATTAACGATTGAAGGCGGATACACCTACAACTCAGACCCGTTGGAGGCACACTTAAATATGATCGTCTTCTCTACCACGGCCACCACTGCTCCCGGCATTGGGACGAATGAAAACCAAGGTACCAATGTACCAGAACCGAGCACCATTCTCTTGAGTGGTCTCGCTGGAGTCGCTCTCTTAGGTCGCCGTAAGCGCTAATAGAAGCGCATCCCATCCTAGAGTATTCGAGAGTGGGATGCCTAAAACAACACCTACTCAGAGGAGGCCCTCCTCCTCTCGGCGTAGACGGTCTATTCTCCGATGACAGAGACAATAATGGAGCGACGATGTGGAGCTCGGCGATGCTCAAAGAGGTAGACCGACTGCCAAGTCCCCAACATCAAACTCCCTTGGATAATCGGGATCGTCGTACTAGGGTTCGTCAGTACCATCTTAATGTGGCTCGGCATATCATCAGGCCCTTCATCTGTATGGATGAAGTATGGAGTATCCTCTGGAACCAACTTATCAAAGTAAGCCTCAAGGTCTTGTCGAGAGCGTGGGTCACCATTCTCCATCAACACGAGAGAACATGATGTGTGACGGGTAAAGACACAACACTGGCCATCTGTGATCCCACAGCTATCCACGAAGTTCTCAATCTCACGTGTAATATCGTACGTGCCCTTCCCATGAGTATTGATCTGAAAGATATGATGCATACCTATGAATTAAGCCGAATCATCACGAGACAAAAGACTTTTTCTCATCACTCTTGCACGCTCTGAACCTCACTTATACCAAAACAAATCGTATCATCCATCCACTGTAATAAGCATCGGTATGCAAGGCAGTATTCTTCCCTTCTCAGTTCCTTGCTATACTCGAGGTGTACAGAGGCGTGAAAAGGCAAGACAAGCTGCCAAAGGTCTGATACTATTATCACATGACAGCTTTACAACTTATTGATAATATCATGCAACTGCCTAGAGCTGACCGTTCTTACTTGGCCTCCAAGATTATTGAGAGCTTAGACAAAGATGAGGAGCTGAGTGATGATTGGGTCAAGGAACTCGACCTCCGAGTAGAAAAGTGGCAGTCTGGCGAAAGCAAATCAATCAGAGGAGTTGACTTGCATGCCGAAATGAAAACACGCCTCTCGTTGTAATGGACGTTGAATATACAGCTGAAGCGCGGCTGGATGTCTTAAATGCGTTAGACTATTATGAAGAACAGCAAAAAGCATTAGCCGTAGACTTCTACAATGAGTTAATTGCTACGGAAGAGGCCATTAGAGATATGCCAGATTTTTGGCATCTCGTAGGCAAGAAGTATCGGAGAAAGCACTTAAAACGTTACCCCTACAGTATAGTGTATCTAACCCGTCCAGACCAAATTTTAATTGTGGCAGTAGCCCATAGCAGTAGAAAACCAAATTACTGGCGCTAAGGCTCAGCGCAAACATGGGCTCCTAATGATCGATACCAAGATCACACATACGAAGCATGCATGACACCCATATGCTTATCTTCTGTAACCAAACAAATGCCCCTTAAGAAGACAAATCGAGGATAATCTGCCCCGCACAGAGCATGACACCTCCTGAGACCCACAGCGTATTAACCAGCTTTGACTTCTCGCACCACAGCTGAGCATTAACCTCCCGCGAGGTCTTAAAGTTTGATCGTAGACCGATCACCATGCGGCACACTTCCGCTCCAGCGGCTGCACCGAGCAGCAAGAGTGCTATAATAGTAAGAACTCTCGGGCAGGTCTCCATCTGATCAAGGGCGAACGTTCTGACCAACGAGCCAGAATGCTTCTTCTGCGTCATCATACGCCCAAAGTGATAACAGGCAACGGCCCCAATCAAAAAGGAGCTACGGTCTAAGATCGTCTGTCTCATTCCAGTGAGAAAAGCGCCGCTGCTTCTCTAAGAAAGAGCGGCACTGATGGAGCTTATGCGAGAGCAGCCTTCACCTTAGCGAAGTCAGGGAGGTCTTTCGGGTGATCATTCACCTCTGCATAGAGCACCTTACCATCTTGACCGATGACGAATGCGGAACGCTTTGGTACACCGCCCATGATCAAGTTCTTCTCAGGGAGGAATTGCTCGTAAGCGATCCCGTATGCTTCCGCGACCTGGTGTTGGTAATCACTGAGGAGCGGTAATGAGATCCCCTCCTTCTCGGCCCATGCAGATTGCGCGAATGGGCTATCACCAGAGATGCCCACGACCGTCGCGCCGAGTTCCTTATATTCGCCTAGGCCTTGTGAGACATCACAGAACTCCTCGGTACAGACAGAGGTAAATGCCATCGGGACAAAGAGGAGTACCACCTTAGAGTCCTTGAGAGCCTCTGAGAGGGTGAAGAGCTCAGGTCCGTTTTCACCTAAGGTGACGAGAGTAAAGTCAGGAGCGGTATCGCCAGTAGTAATTGCCATAATAAATTGGGGTTCCACATTACCATATAAGAGATAGGCGCACCCTCAAGCCAAAATCACTGCTCCAAAAAGGCGAAGAGACTCTCCCACACCTCCTCTAGGTTCTGTTCCCAGACCGTATTATGTGTCGCGTCAGGGATCACATGCCTCTCATGCTGGCCCTGATGGGCGGCGATGAGCTTCTTACTATGGTTCGGGTGAATGATCTCATCGTGCTCAGCGTGAATAATGAAGAGCGGCTTGTCGAGAGTGCGAGCCCGCGCTTCACTATCAAAGCGGTCAAAGGGTAAGAGCCGCACATGCGTTCGTACCGTAAAGGCAGAGGCAAAGGGACAGTCCAATATAACCGCTCTTGCCGGGACACGTTCTGCAAGCCCCATCGCCACTCCACTCCCGATCGAGCGCCCCCAGATCAGGATCTGCTCTGGTCGATACCCCATTTTGAGAGCCTCTTGGTAGGCCATCTCAGCCGCGTCGATCGTCGACGCCTCCGTCGGCTTGCCCCCCGAGAGCCCGTAATCAGGATAATCAATCGCTAATACCGAGACCCCATGGCGCAGCTGCTCATACGTAATCGGGTAAATCGTACCTAGATCTGAGGCATTCCCATGCAGGTAGAGCGCGAGATACTTTTCATTCGGCGCCTGATGGAACGTCATGGCGAGGCGTTCCCCATCCTCTTGGGGTAAAAAACGTAGCCCACGTAGACTCTCATCATACGAGCACCCTCGGTATGGAAAAATCAACAGGTAGGAAAAGCAACCTCCCATAACCAGTAAGACCACATAAATGATCACAGGTAGACGGATGAGACGCCACCAGGAAAACTTACCGATTACCAACTGCTGCCAATTCATAGCATAGTCTTACCCTAAGACACTCATCGAAGACAAGCCCTCTTGTAGCGGTCATGACGACCTATCTCTTATATGCACCGTAGAGTACCCCAATCCCTCCGACAAAGAAGAGAGCTGGGAACCAGATCGTGTAGAGAGCAGCCTTGGTATCATGCTTCAGGATAGCGACTGTTGGCTCCTGCGGATTCACCCAACAGGTCGTCCACTCTCCAGCGGTAAAGTCCGCCATAGCCTCCTCTGCCTTCTTGCGCTCCTTAGCCCACTTCAGCCCTCTGCGAGAGAGCAGCTCTGAGGTATAGCGCTGTCCGTCATATTCGTACCCGAACAAGACCCCAGCCGCATAATCCACAGGTACATGCTCTCCTATCTGACGCTCTCGGATCTCGGTCTCTAGGATCATTGCAGGACACTCATCCCATGAGCGCGTCTCCATAGCCCCATTATAGCTCTTCACCATCGCCCACATGAAGAACCCTCCAATGAAGATAAGAACAACGCTAACCAGTGTGAAGAAGATACGCTTAACGATCATACTGATGTACTCTCACGCTAGGACTCGCCCGCGCAACTCTTTTTTCTCATGATTGGTCGAGCGGACACCTCAGCGTCCTAAACTTCAGCGGACTAATATCCTGACGCGCATCCAATTTTGTAAAAAGTCGGACTCACAAAGTCTCCATTCAACTCTCTAATTCCATTCACCCAGCCCTGATAAGGGCGGGTCGATTCCAGCATAGGCCGCAGGGATGGCTTGGTCGCCAAAGGCGACCAAGCTGCATCCTGGAGGCCTATGTTTAAGCGGAGCCAATATCCCGCCGAACGTAACGCCTCGCCTCTTTCTCACGCTGAGAGAGGCGGAGCGGGATCAGGATCGCCTGTGGGCGCGCCTCCCCTTAAGTTGCGCTTCTGCTGGCGTTAGGAAAAGATCGATACGCTACGTTCGACGCTTATCTCCCTCGCTCCTAACCCAACCCTCCGTGAGATTAGTGGACTTCTTTTTACGATTCAACGCAATCAGATGCGCTACCCTATTTTCACAAAACTTGATGCGCGGTAGTATATCTATCAACCCGCAAGACACTTTAACCGTACTCGCAAGAATTATTTCTGGTAGAGCTCCTCCCCTTCAGATCTCGCCACCACGGAGGCAGCACAAGAGTCGCCAAAGACATTCACCGCCGTACGACACATATCCAGAGGACGGTCAACCGCTAGCAAGGCCACAAAGGCAGCCTCCGCTCCCGGGATATTAGAACTCTTCAGGATGAGCATAATCGCCACCAGACTAGCTGAGGGAATCCCGGCCACACCGACCGAAGTCAACAGCGCCGCGACTACCACCCCCAGCTGAGCGACGAAGCTGAGCTCCACGCCCATCACCTGCGCGACGAACATCACCGCCACACACTCATAGAGAGCCGTCCCATCCATGTTCACCGTCGCCCCCAGAGGAATAGTAAAGCTCGACACCCGCTTAGACACCCCCGCATTCTCCTGTATCCCCCTCATCGTTAGAGGCAGCGTGGCAGAAGATGAAGCCGTCGAGAAGGCCGTCAAAAGCGCTGTTCTCATCGCCTTAAAGTGGTCCAGCGGATTCACCTTAGCCAAGAAATAGAGCAAGGCCGGGAGCACCACAAACATGTGAAGCAATAAGGCCGCGAGAACCGTGAAGAAGTACTTACCAAGCTTAATAAACAGCTCCCCCCCACTCTCGTAAACAACGGGTAAGATCAAGGCATACACCCCAAATGGTGCCGTCTTCATGATCCACTGCGTAATCAGAATCACAGCCTCATTCAGCCCCGCGAAGGTGTCGGCCAAACTCGTCCCATATCCCTCAGGCAACTTAGTAATCGCGAGGGCCAATAGAATCGAAAAGGTAATCAGCCCCAGCATCTGACCATTATTAGAGGCCGCAGAGAGGACATTCGTCGGGAACATCTGTCGGAAGAGGTTCTTCACCAAGTCAAGACTAGAGCGCTCAGAGTTCTCCGCAGCGGTCGCGATCTTGCCCCCAAACTTTTCCCCATTATCGGCTGCCTCCTGCAAAAAGGCCTCTTGGATCAACTGACTGGGCTCACCGTTCTCTAAGCCCGGAGCGACCACATTGACTAAGACGAGCCCCACAATGATCGCTAACGCTGTCGACAGGGTATAGAACCCGACCGTCTTAGCCCCTAATCGTGCGAAGCCCTCAACCCCTCTGAGGGTGGCGATCCCAGCGACGACAGAAGTCACGATCAGAGGTACAATAACCATCTTGAGCGCGCGAATGAAGAGCTCTCCAATAAAGCGGGCGATATCAATCACCCCCACGACCGTCGTACGTGCAGCCTCTGTCTCAAAGGTATCTGTTAAGAAGCGGAGTAAGAGTGCGGTAACGGTCGCCAAGACCAACGCAATGAGAATGGTCCAGTGACCGCCTTTTTTCATATATTTAATGATTAGTATTCGACCGCAAAGCCATCTTCCTTATCCGTCTTCCCATCTGTCTTGATAAAGACCTCCAGAGAACTAGCGAGCTCCCGATCCAGACGCACCAACTTACGGTAATCTGCGATCGCTAGATCCTTATTCCCCATGAGGACATGCAGGCACCCTCTGTATTGGTACGCGACCGCGAGCGTTGGCTTCAGCTCCAGGGCCTTATTGTAATACTGGAGCGACTCCTCATAGTTCTCCGCTGAGACCTTTCGTGCACAGTACGCATAGTTATTAT
>WTJZ01000255.1 GCA_011524615.1 Akkermansiaceae bacterium
GGCATTAAGAGCGAAGAGGAAAGGGGTGAGTAGAAGTGATTTGAGTGTAGTCTTGGTCATAAAAGATTTTAGTTAGTGTTGTTAATACGGAATTGGGACGGTGGATATTGTTTATAATTCGACCCTTTTGGAATTATTTTGTGCGGATTCGTAGATGGCTCTGATGAGAGCGACAGCGCGACGAGCTTCTGTTCCATTAGTGAGTGGTTCAGAGCCTGACAGGATCGCAGAGACAACGTCCTCGAAGTTACGTTGGTGCCCGAAGAAGTCGATGGCATTTGGGTCATTAGCACCCATCCCTTTAGCCGAGCCACTCATTAATTCCTCACGGATTCGAGCATCCTGTGGTTGCTCTTCTAGGAAGTCCCAAACGCGGAAGGCGGTATCAGCCATGAAGACCGAGCCCTTCTCACCACAGACGTGAACTTCTGCAGGGTGGCCATCAGTAGACCAACAGGCGGTTGAGCCATGAATGACACCGAGGGCGCCGTTCTCGAATTCGACCGTTGCGACAGCAGTGTCTTCTACTTCGATCCCTTCGTGGATTTGGCATGCCATCGAGGCGGTGACTGCCTTGACATTACCACAGAGGTAGAGGAGTTGGTCGAGGGTATGGATTGACTGGTTCATGAGAGCGCCACCACCATCGAGTTCCCATGTGCCACGCCATGCGCCTGAGTCGTAGTAGGCTTGGTCTCGGTACCACTTGATCGCGGCTTCGACCATCGTGATTTTACCAAAGCGGTCTGTATCGACGGCCTTCTTGAATTCCTGGATGGCTGGGTAGAAGCGGCGGTTAAAGATTCCGGCACAGGTGACATTGTGCTCAGCACAGACCTGGAGGATCTCATCGATGCGCTCGGTGGTGACCTCGAGAGGTTTCTCACAGATGATGTGTTTACCCGCCTTGGCGGCAGCGATGCAGGGATCGAGGTGAGCACCAGAGACGGTAGCGATGGTGACGATCTCGATCTCAGGGTCAGCGAGGAGAGACTCTATGCTGTCATACGCTTGTGCGCCGAATTCTTCTGCGAGGGTCTTGGTCTTGTCATATGAGCGGCCTGCAATTCCCTTGAGGCTACCATTGGACATAGCGGCTATCGCTTCTGCGTGAAAGCGAGCGATCATGCCTGATCCGATAATTCCGAATTTCATGTGATGATTAAAGATATGGTTATGAATGCCCCTTATGCTTCTGAGGACTTATTCTTGATTGCGAAGCTGATGAGACCGATCGCGGTGAGTACACCTAGTCCGATGAGTCCGATGAGTCCTGGCGTCCCCTTACTGAGGAGAGCCCAGACAGAGGCGAATCCTGCGAGGAAGAGGCCGATGAGCATGAGGATGTTCACGATGACGCGGTTTTTACCGGTCACGATCTCTGTTCCAAGCGTACGCTTAGAGTTAAAGAGGAGAACAAAGATGAGGTAGGCAATTGGGAGAAGGGTCGTCGCGATTACCGAGGCTGGGACAGCCATAGCCGTCTTATTAGCACCTGCCCACAGGAAGGGAGCAAATGATGCGGTAAGAGCTGGAATGGCAGCACCGATGAGGAATGGAGTTTTGGCCTCAGGCTTGCCTGCGGCTTGTGAGATGGCAAAGCCGTTCATGAGCATGTGTACGATCATGGTAGAGAGAGCCATCGCGAGGATACCGAATCCGAAGATGAGTTGTGAGGCCTTTTCTCCGACGAGTGGAGTGAGAGCAGAGGCGAGTTGCTTAGCATCACGCTTAGTGAGGTATGCGGCCATTTGACGATCAGCTAGCGGGAGAGCATCTGCCATCTCACGAACTTCACTCTCTGTGAACTGAGAGATGTCATCTGTTTCCATTGCTACTCGGCCCTCTAGGAGCTTATAGTAACCAGCTTCGAGAGCGATGGGCTTGCCTTCTGCATTGAGAATGTCTGCATCCTTAACATGGAACTGTGCTGAGGATGTGATGACGAGGAGAGAGGCCGCGATCATGAATGGGATCGCGAGACCGAGAGCCAAGTCATAACGTGAGAGCTCGCGCTCTCCCTTACCCCATCCCTTTTTCTTAAGAGTGTAGGGGAGGAGGAAGGTCATGTTGATCCCCACTACAGCACCGAAGGCTCCGATAATGATGTTACGCTGTGAGTCTGTAATGATCGGAGCCCAATAAGAAGCGGCCTCACCTGTAGCCGCGAGAGGAGCCTCGAGAGTAGCAGCTGGGTTAAATAGCGCGGTGAAGTTAGGAATGAAGCCGGTGAAAAGGCTCGGGAAGTCGACATTGCCATTAGCCATATTGACCGCTGCTGCTCCGAAGAAGCAGAGAATCACGATGCCCACCATGATCTTAAGAATATTCTCAAACGTCGCTACTCCCTTAGATCCTGAGCTGTAGAAGCAGACCACTCCAAAGGCAATGACGGAAAGGGCGATCGTGATCACATATGGATTCACGTCTGTGAGGCCAAAGTTCTGCTGAACGATGCCGAGCCCTAGCGAGGCCTGAGCTGGACAGAAGACACAGTCTGCGATGACGGTGGCTAGGAGCCAGGCCCATGCGAGTACAGGGGAGATGTGCTTACAGGTGGAGACGAAAGGAGTGTCTTCGGTGCTGAGCGTGACGTATGCGAGCGAGGCTAGCATAACTACACCGAAGACCATGGCGAGGGGCTGAAGCCAGAGGAGACCGTTGCCACCAATGACACCGAGGTAAAGGGCTCCTACGAGCGACCCCCCGCCGAGAGTGACCGCGGCTTGTAGCCAGCCGGGACCAGATTGTTTAGCGTATTTGAGAAGTTTTGTCATAATGAGAGAGATTAGATGCTCATGGCGTTGAACCCACCATCGACGACCATTTCATGTCCTGTGATGAATCGGCCCGCAGTATTTGAGGCGAGTAGGAGAGTAGCACCGATGAGTTCTTCTGGTTCACCGAAGCGGTTTGCTGGCGTCTTGCCGAGAATCTGTGCGACACGGGATTCGTCGAGGACCTTGCGGTTCTGTTCTGCAGGGAAGAAGCCTGGGACGAGGGTATTGACGCGGATCTCTTGCTCAGCCCATTCACGAGCGAGGTTGCGAGAGAGGTTATGGACTGCGGCCTTAGAGGCAGAGTAGGAGAAGACGCGTGAGAGAGGGTTAAGCCCTGAGATCGACCCTAGGTTGATGATGGATCCTGGACGACCAGCCTTGAGGAAGTAATCGCCAAAGGCTTGGCATGCACGTACGGTGCCTGTGAAGTTGATGTCCATGATGCGTTGGAGTTCTTCTTCCTCGATATCGAGGAATGGGGTCGGGGAGTTTACGCCCGCTCCGTTGATTAGGATATCGATTTGACCGGATTTGTCGACAACTTGTTGGATTATTTGATCGATGGACTCTCTCGTGGAGACGTCACCCTTTAGGAAGTAGGCTGATCCACCTGCAGCTTCAATCGCAGCGAGCTTTTCATCAGCCTTGTCCTGATTACGACCGATGAGTGCTACTTCGACGCCAGCCTTAGCTAGTCCGATGGCCATGTGGCCGCAGAGTTCACCGGTGCCGCCGATGACGACAGCGACCTGACCTTGGAGATTAAAGAGTTGTTCTATGTATGACATGATGAGATTAGAGGTTGAGGTATGCCTTAACGTTATAGTAGGCGATGTTTTGGGCGGTTTGGATGAGGAGGGATTCGTTATGAGGCATTTCTCCCGAGATGGCCTTGTCAGCGATGAAGCTAGAGAGGATGCGACGATAGTAGTCGTGTCGCACGTAACTCGTGAAGGAGCGTGAATCCGTTAGCATGCCGATGTGCGTGCCGAGTGCTGAGAGACTAGTGATGAGCTGGAGTTGCTCTTGGATACCTGGAACGTGATCGAGATGCCACCATGCAGGACCGTACTGGAGTTTGCCAGCGGTTGGGCCTTGTTGGAAGCTCTGGATGCCACAGCAGAGCGCTGCCGATTCATTGGGGTTCAGGTTGTAGACGATGGTCTTTGGCAGTTGATCTGTCTTATTGAGTTCGTCTAGGAAGGTGATGAGGCGGTCTGTCTGCGCCCAACTCCCCATGGTGTCGAGACCGGAGTCGCGTCCTGAGGTCTCAAAGGTGCGAGTATTCACATTACGGAGAGGTCCGAGATGGAGTTGCATGACCCAGTCCTTTTCATGATTCCACTTAGCGATCTCTACGAGAGCGTTGAAGGCCGGTGTGCCCTTCTCAGGAATCTGAGCGATACCGTGGTCTGACATCTTACAACCACGTTCGTGGAAGTAATCGTGTCGTGCCTTGAGTGCTTCTAGGTCGATCTCGTCTTGGAGGAGGTATGGGTCAGGTCGGTATGTCGGGAGGACCTTGACTGCGTGTTGGCGCTCAACGAGGCTCTGATGATCGTCGAGTGAGTCGAATGGATCATCCGTCGTTCCGATGAGTTCTACGTTGAACTGCTTGAGTAATGAGTTGACCGAGATTCCTTTAGCGAGTTGAGCATTAGCCTGATCCCAGATGGCTGGGGCAGTCTCTGCGGAGAGTAGGTCTGTGATGCCGAAGACGGCCTCTAACTCCATATGTGCCCACTGATAGACCGGGTTACCGATCGAGAGCGGCATGATAGAGGCAAAGGCGAGGAATTTTTCGTACGGAGAAGCCTCGCCTGTGACGAACTTCTCTTCCACTCCACAGCCACGCATGAGCCTCCACTTATAGTGGTCATGCTTGAGCCAGAGCTCCCAGAGATCAGCAAAGGTGTGATCATTGAGAACCTCATCTGCTGGTAGGTGGGTGTGATAGTCCACAATTGGTAAGTCCTTGATCGAGGCGTAAATCGACTCGGCTAAAGGGCTGGTCAGTAGCATACTCATGGGAACGGTGGTTATGCGTTGTAAGGAGTAGAAGTGAGGGCTGGTCGACCGAGACGGGTTGCGATCGCATTAAGCTCTTCGAGTTCTGCGGATGAGAAGAGGAGTCCACCGGCGGCTTTGGTTCTCGCTGCTGCTTGAGCCTCGAGCTGTCCAGGGAGGATGCAGTGCTCATTACCATGTCCGAGGATGTCATCGATGACCGCTTTGACATTTTCCTTTTGAGAACGTCCATTGGCGAAGGCGCTACCACTCATCGCTTCTGGGTGGATGACCTGGAAGAAGAAAGATGATGTTGTCTTCTCCTCTGCGGAATCGTTTTGTGTCCCACGGATCGTAGGGATGGAGCCTCCGATGTAGGCGGCGGTGAGTTCGTTCACGAGAGAGAGGCCGTATCCCTTGTGGCGGCCGAATGGGAGTAGTGAGACCGCTTTGGTTGGATCCGTTGTGACATTGCCGTCGGCATCGACCGCGCACTCAGGAGGTAGCGTGCCGCCCTCACGAGCGAGTTGTTGGACACGTCCCATCGCTACAGTAGAGGTCGCCCAGTCCATGCAGATCGGGAAGCCGAGTTCCTCAGTTGTAGGGAAGGCCCAAGTGTGTGGGTTCGTCCCGAGAGTAGGGAACTTACCTGTGAATGGAACTACTTCAGCCAGTGTAGAGGTACAGTTCGTGTAAGCGATGTATCCGCGGTTCGCGGCATCGATGGCGTAGCCGCTGCCCCAGAGGTAGTGCCATGCATTGTCGACACTGACGATCCCTACACCGTACTGGTCGGCGAGTTCGATCGCGCGGTTGAAGGCTTCCTTAGCCACGAGCTGTCCGAGCTTCTTGTTTCCATCCCAGATTTCTGCTGCAGCGAAACGGTTTTCCTTTTTGATGAGTTCTGCGCCAGGGGTACAGTTACCACGTGCCGATCCGAGGTGCTCGTCCAGGTGGAGAGCCTTGAGGGCATTGTGCGTACGGTTACCGTGAGTAGTCGCTACAGCAGCGATCTCTGCGGCAGCGCGGCCTTCTTCTTCGTTGAAGCCTCGGTCGATGAAGGCTGCGGTGACAAGGTCGTTGTGTTCCTGTTCGTTGACGATGTGAAATTGTTCAGACATGATGGAATGGAGGGGAAATATGTATTAGTAGAAAGATTAGAGGGATGACTGCCACTCTAGGAATTGGGAGACGAGTTGTTCCACTGGGTGTGCGACATCGAGCTGGAGAGCGTCGGATGGATGCTCTAGGGTCTCGAGTTGGCTATCGAGTAATGAGGGGGGCATGAAGTGTTCGCCAGCCTCATACCTGATCGTGATACGTTCGCGGAGTACCTCGGGATCAGTATGCAGGTGTAGGAACTGTAGCTGAGGGTACTGAGTGCGAAGTAAGTCGCGGTAAGATTGCTTCAGCGCAGAGCATGCGATGAAGCTAGGGTGAGGCTCACTCGCGCGTTCTGCCGCGAGTGATGCGAGAATCTCAAGCCATGGCTTACGGTCATCATCATTGAGGGCATTGCCACTAGCCATCTTTTGGCGATTCGCTTCTGGATGGTAGTCGTCCCCGTCGAAGAAGGTACCCTGGGTCGCTGCTGCGAGGGCGTTTCCGAGCGTGGTTTTTCCCGTGGCAGAGACTCCCATCAGGATGAAGACGTTAGGGGTGGGCGTGAGACTCATAGTTGTGATCGATTATCGGTTAACAACGTTTGCGCATGCGTCCGCTCCTTGAGAGAGGACCGTCATGACGTTCTGAGCAGAGGTAGATGCCATTGCTGCATTCGTCTCAGCTGTGTTACTTGCGACGTGCGGAGTCATGACTAGGTTCTCGAGTGTGCGGAGGTCCTTGTTCTCGTCTTGTGGGACATATGGCTCGACGATGAATACGTCGATAGCCGCACCTGCGATCGTGCCTTCTGTGAGGGCGTCGTAGAGGTCGTTTTCGTTAACGAGTGCTCCACGTGCACAGTTGAGGAAGTAGGCGTCATCTCTCATCTTGCCGAAGAGGTCTGCGTTAGCCATGCCGACGGTCTCAGGTGTCACCGCCATCATCATGAGGACGAAGTCAGCGTCCTTCACGGCGTCTTCTAGATCTGTGGTGATACGCTCTACTGGGACATCCTTTTGGAAGTCCTCGAAGGTGTCTACCTTAGCAAACTTACAGAACTGATCTTGGTCGAACTGGTCAAAGGCTACAACGTTCATTCCTAGCCCGTAGTGGACAGCCTTACAGATATCTTGTCCGATGCGTCCGAACCCGAGGATGGCGAGGGTCTTGCCTTGCACTTCGATCCCTCTGACTGGTTCCCATTCTTTGCGGCGCATAGAGCGGTCGAGAGAAACCACGTTACGTGCGAGAGAACCAAGCATCCATACTGCTTGTTCCTTCACAGAGGTGTTGAGTACACCAGGAGTGTTACACACTGTGATGCCCGCGGCAGTAGCCTTCTCCTTATCGATAGAGTCATGTCCAACGCCAAAGCGGGAGATCACAGCTCCTTCTGGGAATGCTTGGTAGAGGGTGTCGTCGTGGTAGGGGTAAACATCTGCGATGAATCCCTTTACGTTTTGCTCCTTGATGAGTCCTGAGAGGGTCTCGGTATCCTCTGGTACAGAGACGAACTCGAAGTCGGTCTCAGCAGTGAGCTTAGTGAAGACGTTCTCACCTTTTGCGTATGAGATCTCGCTGACGAAGATAGTTTCTTTAGACATGATATGAATTTATGGGGTAGTATTTTGAGTTTTTGTTAGGGTGGAGGGCAATGAATTATAGGCGATTAATGTACTTATGATTTGCGTCATGCGCCCTTCTTGCGGATTTCTCCTGGGGTCATGCCAGTCTGCCTTTTTACAAAGTTTGACAGGGATGGGATGTCTGGGAAGTTGGCCTGTCTGGCTATGTGGTGTTGCGACACATTGTCTCTGAGGAGTAGTTCTCTAATTTGTCGCATACGCTCTTGTCTGATGACTTGTGCAGGTGGAGGGGATTGATTTTGTTTGAATGCTCGTTCGAGGGCTCGTTTTGAGATGTTGGAGCTGTCGGCGAGGTCTTGAACTGAAGGTCCTTTGAGGGCGTGCTTGTAGATCCATTCGATGCTCTTACGGTAGTGTACGAGGTATGGGTTGAGATGGTGGCTCGACTCTCGTACGACGAGTGATGGTGGGTGGATCTTTGGGGGAGTGTTTTCTTCGTCGTTACGAATGATGCCGATTCGGTGAGCGAGTAGGTGTGCGAGGTGTTGGCCGAGCTTTTGCGGATGAAGGTCGATGCTGCTGAGGGTTGGTTTGATAGAGTTGCAGCGATCGATGTTGTTATCTACTCCGATGACGGCAACTTGCTCTGGTACTTGGAAGTTGGCGACTTGGCACGCAATCAGGGTGGCGACTCCTAGGTTGTCATTAGAGGTGAAGATGCCGACTGGTTTTGGGAGATCCTTGACCCACTGGATGATTTGTCTGATGCCTAGAGAGGTAGAGTGTTCCTCCGGGGTGAGTTCCAGATAGGAGATGTCCTTGTTGTTTCTGAGGTAGGCGACCCCACGCTTTTCTGACCAGGTGACATCCTTGTATCCGATAAAGCCGCGGTGGATGACGTCTAGGCGGTCCATTTCTTGTCGGGCGATCTCACCGATGAGGGCGTCATCTACGTGGGGGGTGTTTGAGTCAGGGGAGTTATCTTTGGCGCGGATTCTGATGTGTGGAATGTTTTCACGTTGTAGGTAATCCTGGAGATGGTCACTATTGCCACGAAATACGACACCACTGACTTGTTTGATAAGTGATTCGATGGACTTGAAGTTGGTCTCATCAAAGGGGTGGTACCAGTGGTTCCACCATTTCTTCAGGTTGGCTTCTTTGATAAAGCCATGAGCGAGCTCCTTACCGAAGAAATCGTTCTCGTTATCAAGGTAAAGTACAGTTGGGGTCTTGGGCATATTTATAAAATACGTCAACTGTCGGATTTTATCAATCGTTATTTGGCGTTGATATTTATTTCAATTTGCGACACTTTTAGTTTTTGAGGGTTGGGGGATGCGGAGTGAGATGGTTTTATAGTTGCGAAAGTGAGGGGGATTGTGTTCTGTGCGCGGTATGGAACACACCTTATTTCTGGTTTCAGGAGAGCGTAGCGGAGATCTACATGCGGCAGAGCTATTGGAGGCGCTGGAGTTGGCTTTGGGTGAGGCCAGTGTAGATGTGAAGTTCTACGGGATGGGAGGTCCAGAGTTAGTAAAGAGGTATGGTGATCACTTTGAGGACTGGGTAGAGGATGCGGCTGTGATCGGGATTACCGAGGTGTTGAAGAAGTATGGGTGGTTTAAGAAGAAATTTGCGGAGACTAAGGCTCGGATACTGGATTTAAATCCTGCGACAGTGGTCTTAGTTGATTACCCAGGATTTAATCTGCGGCTGGCTAAGGATTTGCGTAAGTCGGGGTATAATGGAAAGATTTGTTATTACATCAGTCCTCAGGTTTGGGCGTGGAATCAGGGTCGTATTCCTAAGATGGCAAAGATCCTCGACCTCATGATGTGTGTCTTTGAGTTCGAGAAGGATCTGTATGAAGAGTCTGGACTAGAGACAGAATGGGTGGGGCATCCAATGGTGGAAGAGCTCGAGGAACGTCGTCTGGAGGTAGAGCGCAATGAGCGCTTGGTTGGTCTGTTCCCTGGAAGTCGAGGGAGAGAGGTGAAGGCGCTACTGCCTGTGATGATAGAGGCCGCGGAGCTCGTGGCGCGTGATGTCCCTGATGTTCAGTTCGAGTTAGCAGTCGCGTCTGAGCGAGTTCTTACAATTGCTCGTGAGATTCTAGAGTCGAGCCAGTTGGAGAGTGAGGGGAGGCTTAAAGTTAAGGTAGGAGAGAGTCATCGTCTCATGCAGGACGCGGGAGCGGCATGGGTGGCGAGTGGAACTGCGACCTTAGAGGCAGGCTACTACGGATTACCCTACGCTCTGGTGTACAAGGTCTCTGCTCTCACCTATTGGATCGCTAGGATGGTCGTGAAGATTCCGTTCATTGGGATGGTTAATATTCTCGCGAAGAAGATGGTCGTCAGGGAATTTATCCAAGGGGCGGTTAAGGCTGATGCTATTGCCGCGGAAATGGTGCAGATGCTGACGCAGGAGGACTATCGCGCGCAGATGATGCAGGACCTCGCTGAGGTAAAAGGAAATCTGGGTGGCGGAGGTGCACACAAGAAGGCGGCATTAGCGATTGCTAAATGTGTCTTCGGGGTATAGGTATGAGTATGAAACCGAAGGCTATTATTCAGGGGCTGATTGTGATCTTTCCGATGGGTCTGATCGCTATGGTTGTGGTGGGGTTACTCCTACATGAGCAACGCCGTGTAGATAAGCAAGAGGAGAACCCAATGGGGCAGAGGGTGTCTGAGAAGGCGATGATGGCTCATTATACGAAGTTGAAGGACTTCATGACACCACGAGAGTTTGCGTCTCCAGTTGGTCAGCAAAACTTAGTACGGGTCTCCGCCTTTATCGAAGGGTCTCTCTCACCTATGAATACGGGCAAGATCGTCGAGAGTGAGAATGCACTGACGACCCATGGGAGAATCTGGAAGCAGTACTCTATCGTCTATGAAGGTAAGAGCAAGAAGGACTCTGTGAACTACACCTTTAACTACCAATCCGGAGATAATGTGGAACTCGCAGTAGCCCTCATGATCGCGGAGGTACTACCTGATAAGGAATTAGAGAACACGGTGACGCTCACCTTTGCGCCGGAAGGAGGTGAGAATGAGATCACCCAGTGGGCTAAAGAGGCCAAGCTCAGAGGGGAAGGAATGTCTCTCAGCTATGATGGGGTAGACTGGGTCTATCTGAATGACCAAGTCGTCTCACTCGTCGAGCAGCTCTCACGTTAAGATGAGAGGCCTCCTCCTCTCATATAGATCTCTCTCGAATGGGGGAATGATGCTAGAAGAAATAGAATCGTTTCTTTTTCTCTTCAGGAGGGGTGATATTGTACCATGGAGCGAAGGTCGCAGGCTTGTGGTTGTAGAAGATTTGGTCGCTCATTTTGAGTGATTGGGGATAGCCTGGGAGAGGGTCGGCATTAGGCGAACGAGGGATATCGATCCCGATGGTGTTGTCTTCTGGTTGATGATGGGCAATATTCACCGGAGTTCCCTTACGGACGATGCGGAAGAACTTAGGCGCGACATTCTCATGCATGCGTACGCAGCCAGTGGAGCACGGGTACGGCTTGACCCAGCCCGTATGAAATCCGTATCCATCGGCGAACTCACACCAGTATGACATAGGGGTTCCGATGAAGATATGGTCCTCGGGGAGCTTCTCTTCAGGGAGCTCTTTTATTTTGACCCATTCGGCTGTGATGGGAGGAGTCATCTCGCGGGGATAGAGGTAGCCATGGGAGTAGGCACGTCTCTTATGTTGCTTTGATAGGATGCGAAAGTTTCCGGTCGGAGTGGGGGACTCAGCCTTACCTACCGATACAGGCATGATTAGTAACGGGGAGTCTCCCTCTAGTACGTAAGCGAGTTGCTTGGAGAGTGAGACCTTTACTCTGACTTGGCTGGCTCGTTCTGGGAGATTAGCAGGGCGGTCAAAGGCTCGATATTCCGCCATGAGTTGCTCAGGCGTTGCTTGTCGTGAGCAGGAACATAGAATCGCTAGGGCGATACTGATGAGGAGGTATTTCATATGGATAGGAAGTAGTAGAAATTATGAAGGGTGTGAAAGCAAGTCAACCAGACGCCTTTCGACGCCTGGTTGAGGAACAACAACGCACAATTTTCTGCATAATACAGATAAGTGTGAAACCGCTACCAAGCGGTTCACAATATAAGACCGGGATGGTTTCAAAAGAGTCACAACAATTATTCTTTTTTTTAATAATGTTGATGAAGCCTTTGATTATATGGGTTAGAGGGGAATAAAAGGAGGGGGGACAGGGGCGCGATGAAAAAAAATATCGCGAGTTGTGACTCTTTTACAACGTGCTGGTGGAAGTAACGAGACCAGGGGATTGACGGGCAGGTGTGTGCTGGGCATAAGAGGGCTATGTCATTAGGTCGAGTTGCAATAGTCGGGGCTGGAGCAGTAGGTGCATACTATGGAGCACGGTTGGTAGAGGCGGGGTATGATGTGACCTTCTTGATGCGATCAGATTATGATTATGTGAGGGAACATGGTCTCTCAATTCAATCGGTAGATGGAGACTTTTCCCTCCCTCGGGTGAAGGTCGAATGTGATAGTGCTCGAATAGGAGTAGTAGATCTCGTGGTAGTGGCGTGGAAGAGTACCTCTAATGCTCTCTCAGAGGAGGTAATCTCACCTCTAGTAGGAGAGGGGACTAGAATCTTGACCTTACAGAACGGGTTAGGGAATGCGGAGTTACTCGCGGGATTATTTGGTGCGGATCGAGTACTGGCTGGTCTTTGCTTCGTCTGTATTAATCGATTACGCCCAGGAGTGATCTCACATACTGCAGCTGGGTTGATCAGAATTGGGGCTTACACCGAGTCTGGTAAGGAGAACTTATCTCAGGTAGTGGATGCCTTCCAGCAAGCTCGGTTTCCATGTGAGGCGGTAGACAGTTTAGAGAAGGCGCTCTGGATGAAGTTGGTATGGAATGTTCCGTTCAATGGCTATGCCATTGCGGAGGGAGGAGTGGATACGGCCGTGCTGTTGCAGGAGTTAGGGCTGGAGCGTGATGTGAGAGCGGTGATGCAGGAGGTCGTATCGGTAGCAAAGGCGCTGGGGCATGAGATTCCACAGCACTTTATTGATAAGCAGATCGAGATTACCATTCCGATGGGAGGGTATCGTCCTTCGAGCATGATCGATTATGTAGAAGGTAGACCGGTGGAGTATGAGGCGATCTGGGGTACCCCTCTAAGAGTGGCCCGGGAGTTAGGAGTCGAGGTGCCGGCGATGCAGGAGTTAGC
>WTJZ01000232.1 GCA_011524615.1 Akkermansiaceae bacterium
GAGGAATTTGAGACACAGAACATTGACCAGCTAGCAGCAGAAGGCCTCGTATTCGATCGCGCCTACCATAATGTGGCGATCTGTATGCCTAGTCGAGTGACCGCCATGACGGGGCGCTACTTCGCCCATCACAACAGTGGCTTCACTTATCCACACAACACTCCCGTGACGGAGGCTGAGTTTGAGAACACTTATCATGCACAACTCAAGGCTGCCGGATACCGCAGTGGCTTCGTCGGGAAGTTCGGCTTCTTTGTTGAAGGCGGCAAGGAAACGGTGCAAAAGCACTTTGATTACTACGATGCTCATGGCCTACACACCAACTTCGGTGGGGGCCGCTGGGCAGACACTCCTGACGCCTTCAATGGGCTGTCAGCTGCGCGTGAGCGCACCGAAAGAACGCTCAAGAAGGGAGACTCCATGATACGCTTCCTCGAGACGCAACCAAAGGATAAGCCCTTTATTCTCTCTGTGAGCTTTGATGCGGTGAAGCATGACTCAGACTTTGACATGCATGTTCCGGATAAGGCCTACTTTGCGGAGACAAAGATGTCTGTCCCGGGCAACTATTATGAGGGTCCTAACCCGACCTTCCCAGACGTAGTAAAGCGCTATGCGAGAGGTGTCGGACTCCACTTGCACCACTCTGGAACGCTCGAGAAGTACCAGCGTATGGCGCAACGCTTTGCCTCCCAGGGGCGTACCGTTGATAGCCAAGTGAAACGTCTGCGTGAGAAGTTAACGGAGCTTGGATTCATCGACAACACGATCATTATCTACACCAGTGACAACGGGCGCTATATTGGTTCACATGGTCTGCATGATAAGGCGCTCCTCCATGAGGAGTCAGTGAAGGCCCCTCTCATTGTATGGGACGGACGCGGCATGAAGCGTAAGGGCGAGCGCGAGAACCTACTGACCTGCTCTACGGATCTCGCTCCTACGATCCTCTCTCTCGCAGGAGTAGATGTCCCAGAGTCAATGCAGGGCGTCTCGCTCACCGGCCTGATCAATAATACGGCCGACCGTAAGAACTGGCGAGACGCGATTCTTCTCGAGAACCTCTTCATCCAAGAAATCCACGGTACGGTACACAGTGCTAAACGCGAAGGCAAGACTATCGACGTAGTCGCTCTCAATGACGACATCATCGCGAAGAATCGCTCTTATCGCAGCAGAGGCATCCGCACAGAAAAGTGGAAGTACTTCGCATACTATGAGCACGACCCGATCATAGAAGAACTCTACGACTTAGACGCGGACCCTCTAGAGATGAAGAACTTAGCAACCTCCGAAGAACACAGTGACACTCTCGCTTCCATGCGCAATAAGACTAAGGACCTCTACGAGAAATATAAGCGCAAGTAAGCACCATCAATTCAAACATTTTACTTATACAATTATGAAATTACCAACAATCAGTACGTTTATGAGCTTGCTCCTCAGTATCGGCTCAGCGGCAGAATATTACGTAAGCCCCTCTGGGGATGACAGTGCTAGCGGAGCTCAGAATGCGCCCCTAGCGACCCTAGCAGAGGCGCAAGCACGAGTGCGTAAAGACGGCGCTTCCAAGGGAGCTACCGTGATCGTAGCGGATGGGGTCTACTATCTCGCAGATACCCTCCAGCTGGAACATCAGGACTCAGGTAGCGCCAACACCCCGGTGATCTATCGCGCCGAGAATGAAGGGAAGGCTATCCTCAGTGGAGGCAGCCTCCTAGAGCTCGACTGGAAGGCTCAAGAAGGCGGAGTCTATGAGGCTACCACTCCTGCGGGCTTAGAGATCGACCAACTCTTCATTAACGGAGTACAACAACGGATGGCGCGCTACCCAAACTATGATGCGAGTCTGAAGGATACTCCATACCAAGGTTACTCAGCGGATGCCTTTTCTGCAGAGCGAGCCGCGCGCTGGGCGAACCCTAAGGGCGGCTACATTCATGCGATGCATGTAGGCAGCTGGGGTGGATACCACTACCAAATCACCGGCAAGGATGAAGCTGGAGAGGTCACCTATGAAGGCGGATGGCAGAACAACAGGAAGATGGGAATGCACAAGGAATACCGCATGGTAGAGAACATTTATGAGGAGCTCGACGCTCCTGGCGAATGGTTCCACAATGCGGAGACCGGTGTCCTCTCATACATCCCTAACGAAGGAACGGACATGACTCAAGCCAAGGTCGAGGTCGTTCGTCTCCGCCATATTGTAGAATTCAACGGTAGCGAGGAGTCTCCTGTTCAGAACATTCAATTCGATGGCTTTACTGTCCGTCATGCGGCTCGAACCTTTATGGACTGTAAGGAGCCACTCCTCCGCTCAGACTGGGCGATCTACCGTGGGGGAGCTTTCTTCCTCACCGGAACAGAGAGTGTCAGTATAGTGGACTGTGTCTTCGACCAAGTCGGAGGGAACGCGATCTTCATCAACAATTACAACCGCGATACCCTAGTGAAGGGTTGCCACATCCATCATACTGGGGCTAGTGGAGTCTGCTTCGTAGGTTCTCCAGATGCTGTATACAACCCACTCTTCGAGTACGGCCAGCGCAATGACCTCACGAAAATCGACCTCACCCCTGGACCAAAGACTAATGAATACCCTAAGAACGGGGTCGTAGAAGACTGCCTCATTCACAATGTCGGGACTGTCGAGCGTCAGCCAGCTGGTGTCCAAATCGAAATGGCAGCCGGCATCCGTATCAGCGATGTGTCTGTATATGACTGTGCGCGAGCGGGAATCAATATCGGCGATGGCGCCTGGGGCGGACACACTATTGAACGATGTGATGTCTTCTCTACCGTACTTGAGACGCATGACCACGGCTCCTTTAACTCATGGGGACGTGACCGATATTGGCGAGCAGATCACCTACAGGCTTCCCAAAAGGCTGTCGATGAGAACCCAGACCTCCCATTCCTTGACGCCATGACGACAACGACCATTCGTGACAGTCGTTGGCGCTGTGAGCACGGGTGGGATATCGACCTCGATGACGGGTCTAGTAACTACGATATCTACAATAACCTCATGCTCTGTGGGGGACTCAAGCTCCGTGAAGGCTTCCGCCGTAAGGCCTGGAACAACATCGTCGTGAACAATGGCCTCAGTGCGCACGTCTGGTTCAGCAACAGTAAGGACCAACTCTTCAGTAACGTAATGGCTCGCGCCAGTATGCCTTATGTGATCGAGAACGCGAACGTCGACGGTTGCTCTAACCGCAACTTCTTCTACTCCTCTAGCGAGGGACAACTCAAGGCCCTCCAAGAGAAGCATAAGTGGGAAACCGAATCCCTCCTCGGCGAGAATCCTTTCGTCGATGAGGCGAATGGAGACTACACCATCAAGGAAGGTTCTAAGGCCTTTGACATCGGGTTCAAAAACTTCCCGATGGACCAGTTCGGGGTGAAAAAGCCCTCTCTCAAGGCCATCGCTAAGACTCCAAAATTTGGACCAAAGGCTCATCAGCCAGTGAAGCAAAAGGCCCCAACTGACATTAAGTACACTTGGCATGGCGCCACCCTCAAGGGGCTTTCCGGTGAGGAGTTCTCCGCATACGGAGTGACTAAAGCTCAAGGCGGAGTCGTTCTAAACAAGATCAAGCCAGGCTCTCTCTTAGAACAAGCCGGGTTTAAGAACAATGACCTCATCCAACACCTCGCAGGTAAAGCGATCAAGGTCAGCGAAGACGTCATTACCGCGCTAGGAACAGCGAATGAATCGAAACTGAAGGCCGTAGTGGTCAGAAACCAGCAGAAAGTTGAACTCACCGTTCCACACTCCTATGAGACCGTCTACGAGTCAGCGAAAACTCCTGCAGACTTCAAGAAGCTCCCACTCACCTCTGGTGCTCCATACAGAGTACAGAGTCGACCAGGGACCTCTAATGACCCGATCAAGGTGCTCAGTGATGGTGAATTGCAAAAAGCCTTCGGGAGCCTCTTTGCCAATAATGAAGTCAACGGTATGTATAAAGTAGACCTAGGTTCCAGTAAGACCGTAGAGTC
>WTJZ01000133.1 GCA_011524615.1 Akkermansiaceae bacterium
TCTTCAAGAGTCTATCCTTGCTAATGAGGGGGCATTGACAACGGTATCCACCATTGTCGTTGAAGATTTACAGAATTATGATGTATTGGTTTTCACGGATTCATCTTACTTATCTAGTGAGATATTAGTAGGAATTAGAGATTGGGTAAGTGATGGGGGGCGCTTGTTGATGTGTTCTTCAGGGAATTACGGCGGATATGTAAGCCTACTAGAAGGTACGGGTATTGAATATAATTCTTCACCCTCGTATAATGGATTTTTCGATGAGGTGGGTTACCATCCGTCTACACTAGGGGTGAGTGCGCTGGAGCCTTCTGTTACTTATAGAGTCCTTACTGTTACTTCTGATGCGCAAGAATTGGTTAGTTCTGAGGATGGGCAGGTAGTTGCAGCAGTCGCTTCTCTCGGTGATGGTGAGCTGATTGTATGTGGTTTTAATGCGGCTTATGACTCATACATTGATGATCATAGTAATCAACAATTCGTCGAGAATGCGATTCTTCATTTAGGAGAGAGGACTAGAGGGTGGATCGATTTTTTTGTGGATTATTCATCAATCTTGTCAGGAGATACATATACCTTTTTATACAGTATTGATTCGAGCGCTTTAGTGCTAGGATCACATTATGCGGAAGTTGTGCTTGAAACCAATGACCCTAACCAACAGGAGGTTAGAATTCCAGTCACGATAGAAGTGACGAACTCCGCTGAAATATCTGTCAGTACAGATCAGTTGCGTTTCCCGTTGGCAACTCAAGGCATACCTGTGGAATTGCCATTGGTGGTTAGAAATGCGGGTAATACGCCTTTAGAAATAAGATCGATCTCTTGTGCAGGGGACTTTTCGGTAGACCTAGACAGCGCGATCTCACTCTCACCGGATGAGGATGTGGAAGTGGTTGTGACATTTACCCCTATGTCGTCGGGTTTACATGAGTCTTCACTGATTATTAGTTCTAATGCATTAAGCCAGCCCTCTTATACTGTGGATCTTATGGGCTATGCTGCACCTAAACCTAATGCTGATATAGAGACATCCTCTCTGAGCTTTACTGCTACTCAAGGGGGAATCTTGTCAACACCATTTGATGTAGGGAATATAGGTGATGGTACTCTTTCATGGACGTTGAACCTTCGCAGGTCATCAGGAGAGCTTACCTTCCCTCCAGTCTATGACAGTCTCAACTTTGGCTTATTGTTCGCTAGTGCGGAGAGTAATACTGACTTTCAAGACCTCTTGCGCTCCTATGGGGCGGAGCTGACGTATTTAAGCCCTGAATTATCCTCTGAAACCCTCTCAATGGTGGATGTGGTGGTGTACGATGATGGTGCTACATTAGATGAGTCAGCCATTACGGAGTTACTATCATGGGTATCAGATGGTGGAAAGTTAGTGGTGAATGGAGATAATTATACAAGATTGGACCAACTGCTCTCTGGTATAGGGATTAATGTTAATAGAGCATGGTCTTCGTACAGTACTCTGACTAAAGCTTCTAATCATGTGATCATGACAGGAATAGATTCTGTTGCCACTCGCTATTACACGTATGTGAATATTGACATCCCTGCTAGTGGTACGGCTTTGTTAGCCCACCCTGGAGGACAGATAGTCTCTGCATATGTCCCTCATGGTACTGGCGGTATTGTAGTGAATGCGTTCGAGGCTATCACAGGTTCGACTACCACGCGCTTAAATGGAGAGGAGTATATGATGAATTGTCTTTCCTTCTTGGAGAGTCATCTAGGTTGGCTCTCTTCCTCGAGGTCGTCTGGTGAGGTGGTAGCTGGTACTGAAGATACCTTGTATTTAACAATGAATGCAATAGGGCTTTCTTTGGGAGTACATTCTGGGGTGCTTCGCTTTGAAACGAATGATGTTGACGAGGATTTAATCGAAGTCCCTATCAGCTTAACAGTCGTAGAAGAGTTTCCTGAAGATGATTTTACGGAATGGCTAGAGGCCAATGAACTGGATGCAGACAGTGAGAGAGATGTCGATTCTGATAATGATGGTATTCTGAATGTAGAAGAATTCTACTTTGGCTTGAATCCTAAGGAGAGAAATTCTGGACCAGGGAGGTTACCAAAAGTGATCGCTGGGCCATCGGGACCGGTCATCACTTATACTAAGAATTCGGTACTTAGTGATGATTTATTACTTTGGCGTGTCTGTGATGACTTAGAAAACTGGCAGGCGATCAATCTCTCAGAAATGGTAACACCTGGTTACCGATCAGAGACTTATAATAGTAATGGTACTACTACTGTGACACAACAGCTTGATATCGATGATGCTTCCATGAAGTTCTTCCGATATGAAGTGTGGGACGGCGAGTAATTCATCGCTACGGGATGGGGAAGGAGTGCGCTCTTGTGCTTCTTCACCCTTGAAGAGATGAGACCTCGAATCTCTTTTAGCCCTCTAGTTGCTATCCCAGCGTGTAGCAACAATCAGATACGGCGCATCAAGATATCCTAAAGATGAGATTTGGGTGTTCAGATGGGGTGATTGGAAAAATTAAAAAAACCTTCATTTTTTACTACTGATTGTATATAACACTTCTTATGCGCATCTTGTTCGGTTTGATCCTGTATGTTATGGCCTTGGCTAGTAGTCATGGAGCGACATTGACGCACAAGGTGGTGAGTGGGGATACTCTCTGGGGGCTCTCTCGTGAGTATGGGGTGTCTGTGACGGAGCTTAAGGCTCGGAATGGGCTCCGTGGGTCGACGATCTACATTGGTCAGAAGTTGGTGATTCAGGAGAAGGTCGAGTATGATTATCACCTCCATACGGTAGAGTCTGGCGAGGCTCTCTCGATCTTAGCGCAGAAGTATGATAGTACGGTGCAGCTGATCAAGACGCGTAATAAGCTGACCTCAGATACGATCTACATTGATCAGGTACTCATGATTCCGATCATTAAGAAGACGTATACTCCTCCCGCACCTCCAAAGGAGAAGAAGCCTCATCAATTTAACTACCGTAACCATTACCCTGTCGTAGTACTCGATGCGGGTCATGGGGGGAGTGATCCAGGAGGCGGTGATGACTGGGGAATCGAGGAGAAGGTGCTGAACTATCGGACGGCTAAGAAGGTGGAGGCGAAGCTGAGGGCGGCCGGGTATCGGGTCTTCTTGACGCGTAATGGCCCTCATAAGGTGTCCTTACAGAAGCGCGCTCAGATTGCGAACTGGTATTGTAAGAAGTATTCGCATGTGATCTTCGTCAGCGTACACTATAATGAGGCTGAGACTTACTCTGCCCGAGGGATAGAGACCTTCTACTTTGGCCAAGGAAAGTCAAAGGCGCTCGCCGATGCAGTACAGCAGGGGATGTTGAGTAAGGTGAAGATGCCTAACCGTAAGGTGAAGTATAGTAGTAAGTACTACGTGCTCAAAAACACTAAGTGCCCAGCGATCATTCTAGAAGGTGGGTTCATGTCTAATAGTCAGGATCGTAAGGTCATCGGTCAGGACTGGTACCAGCACCAGCTCGCCGAGGGTATTGTCCTAGGTGTCCAGAATTACACGAAGAGGTATCATCAGTATCTTTAGAGATGTCCTGTAGAGGTTTCCTAGAGTCTGGTACCGTTTGAAGTGCTTGAGAGGGGGAATCTTAGGCCTTCTATGGGGGAGATAGGGAAAAAGTGATTTTTTTCCTGAAGAATATTCCTATCAATGAGTGATTATTCAGGCCTTAGCTACTGCGAGATGGCGATTTATCTTTATGGGGAGCTCGGATGCCCAATGGAGGGGGGTAGGGGAGGAGGTTTTTTACATATTTAATCTTATTAAACCCTATCTCGACGGCTTTGGCGGGAGTTTGTATTGTTGTGTTATTTGTTTTTTGGGGTCATAAATATTGCTTTTTGCTTTGTTGTGTAGATTGGGTGTTAGAGATATTCATAATGAGTTCAGGTAATTGATGAGTAATTGAGGCGTCATCACTCACCTCAT
>WTJZ01000054.1 GCA_011524615.1 Akkermansiaceae bacterium
TCCAACTTTCCAACTTTCCAACTTTCCAACTTTCCAACTTTCCAACTTTCCAACACCCAAAGTTTCAAACAAGATCCACGCATGACCGACCTCTGGGCTAATTCTGATGACACGCCACGCCGCGAGCCTCTCTCATCGAGCGCTCCCCTAGCCGCGCGTCTACGTCCTCGCTCTCTGGATGAAGTCTACGGGCAATCGCATCTCTTAGCAGAGGGCAAGCTCCTGCGTCGTGCCATCATGGCGGACCAATTCTCCTCGCTCATCTTCTACGGACCTCCCGGCACGGGCAAAACGACCCTCGCACGCGTCATCGCACAAGAAACGACCGCCCGCTTTGAGACGCTCAATGCCACTGATGCAAACACCGCCGCCGTTCGCGAGAAGATCGACCAAGCCCGCACCTGGTCACAGCTCCGAGGGGAGCGTACCATTCTCTTCGTAGACGAGCTGCACCGCTTCTCTAAGAACCAACAGGACGTCCTCCTCCCCCATTTAGAGGAAGGCGTCGTCCGCTTTATCGGAGCGACGACAGAGAATCCCTTCTTCGCACTGAATAATGCCCTCCTCTCGCGGTCCCAACTCTTCCAGCTCGAGTCACTCTCAGAGGACGACCTCATCTCCTTACTCCAACGCGCTATCCATGATGAGCGTGCCTTTCCCTCACACCAGATCACTCTGACAGAGGAGGCCGCCCTGCACCTCGCTCAGAAGTCAGATGGCGACGCTCGTAAGTGCCTCTCCGCCCTAGAGCTAGCGATCATCACCACCCCTCCTAATGGACAAGGGATCACCGAGATCTCCCTAGACGTCGCAGAGGAGTCGATCCAGCAAAAGGCCGTCCGCTACGACGCCAAGGGAGACGAGCATTACGACACTGCCTCCGCCTTCATTAAATCGATCAGAGGCTCTGACCCAGATGCGGCCCTCTACTGGTTAGCCAAGATGCTCCACGCAGGAGAGGACCCACGCTTCATCGCCCGTCGACTCGTCATCTCAGCCTCTGAGGATATCGGCCTGGCAGACTCCAATGGGCTGCGAGTCGCTATGGATGCCCATCAAGCCTTCGAGTTTGTCGGCATGCCTGAGGGACGTATCCCTCTCGCCCACGCCACCGTCTACCTCGCCACCGCGCCCAAAAGTAACTCCGCCTACGCCGGTATCAATGCCGCCCTCAGCGATGTCAAATCTGGCAAAACCCTCTCCGTCCCCCTCCACCTCCGAACCAAAACGAGGAAGAAACTCGCAGGCTCCGCCGGTGCAGAGGACCACGAAATGATGTACCTCTACGCACACGACTACGAGGAGGGCTACATCCCACAAGCCTACCTACCAGAAGGCCGCACCTACTACACCCCCACCGAGAACGGCCTCGAGAAACGCATCAAAGAACGCCTCGATTACTTCCGTACCCTCTTCGAACAAAAGTAACTCGTGTCTGCGGAAAGAAGTGAACCGCAAAGGCGCGAAGACGCGAAGTTTCTAGAGGGTGGAAATTTACTTTAGGATAAGTGCTCTTGATGAGGGCTTTAATATCTATGAGCATAAGGAGCGATCGGGATAGTTACTCCTTTGCGTCTTCGCGCCTTAGCGGTTATTCATCAAGTTGGCACCAAGCAACGCCCCATCCTCTTAAAAACTTTTGCGCCTTATGCGTCTTAGAGGTTCACTCCCTCTCTCCATTAGTAGGGATCACCCCGCCTCTAAAACGACTGCGAGAGCCCGACCTGAATCCAGTTCTTCTCAGGCGCGCTAGAGTCCCCACTGATCCTAAAGCAGCGATGCACAGACAACTCCGCCTGGAGATTCTCCCCGACCTCGTAACCGATGGCGACACCCACCTGTAGGTAATGCTCACCAGCGAAAACCGGCGTCTCGTACTCACTCACCACCCCAGCCTCGACATAAGGCGTCACCGACACCTTACTTTTGAACTGCAGCTCGTATTCGATACCAGCCTCAAAGAGGAATCCCTTTGATTCTACATTATAATGAGCCATCAGATACTTACTCAGATGACCCTTGTGACACTCTAGGGTCAATGTGACATCTTGCCAGTTCTTATCGCGCTCCTGAATCGTATGGGTCGCATAGCCCAAATCAAGCGTGAGCTCTTGGGTCAACTCATACCCGTAGGAGAGATCGATCGCCGTTTGTTGAAAGTCTTGGTTCGGAGCGTACCCTTGGAGCAGCCCGAACTCCGCATTGCGCCACTCTCCATAGAGTGATGCCTTTACATAAGCATCCTGAGCCACCTGATGCCCATTCTGCATGTAGCGACTCGCCCACGCCACTTCCTTAGAGACATTCACTTCTTCCCCAAACACGACTACTCTCGCCTGCACTCCAAGAGTGAGGATACAAAAGAGTAGAAAACGACAAAACATAGGAGCCGAGCGATAATAAATACGCGGAATCTCTTCAAGAAATTTTTGGCAATAAAAGTCTCCCAAATCCCTTTATCTACGTTACTTTACAGCCATGCCTTATTCTGACAAAGTTCAGGCCAAGCTCTTATCTCTTGCCCAATTATTGCTACTGATCGCGACTCTCCTCTCTGGCTGGCTCGCCGTGCAGGCGCTGGGAGAATCCTCTATTACAGGATGTAGTGCCGGTTCTAGCTGTGACATTGTGTTACAGTCCCTCTGGTCGTCCGTCTTTGGCATTCCCATCTCCCTCATCGGACTTCCTCTCTATCTCACCCTCCTCATCCTGTCCCGATGTGCCCCATCGCGGCATCTCATCATCAGTACGCTCGCCATGACCATCATTGGCGGAGCACTCTGGTTCACCGGCCTCCAGGCCGTGATCATCCAGTCCTACTGCCCCTTCTGCTGTACCATCCACGCCCTCGCCTCTATCGCCTCTCTGATTTTACTCATGCGTGTCGCCCTACAGGCTACCACTCCACCTGCGATCATTCAGCCTATGATCATCAGTATGTCTCTCGTTACCCTCTTAGCAGTGGCACAGTATTTCGGCCCACAACCTGTGCGAAGCCAAACCATCTCTCTCGCGAACCATGACCACACTCCTGATGATAGCCACCAGCACCCCATTCTCTTAGAGGAGCAGTTGACCGACTTCCCTCTGCTCCAGCTCGGCCCCTCCACCGAGAGTACACCCCTTGCCTACCTCTTCGACTGGACCTGTGATCATTGCCGCAGTCTCCACCACACCCTCTCTCACCTAGAGACCTCAGAGAGTTATCAAATCCGCCTTCTTCCCCACGGGTTTACGACCGAGGCTCTCGACCTTCACCACGTCATGCTGACCGCCTATTACCACTTTCCGGAGCAATACGAACTCCTCGCGGAACTCCTCACAGATGGTAGTCTCTCCCCCTCCGAGGCAAATGATATGGCGATCGAACTCATCGGAGAAGACGCCTGGCTCCCCGCTATCGAGACCCAGGCCCCTCTCACCAAGCAACTACTCCATACCGCCCAGTCCTACTACCAGAACAATAAGGAACAGACCGGCATCGAGCCTCTCCCGCAACTCTTCAGCAAGTACTCTCTCCTCTCTGGATCTCCGACTCTGAGCGAGCTCCAGACCTTCCTCACCCAAGCATCTACAGAACTATGACCTTCAAAATCATCGCCGCCGGCAAGACCTCCCACGCCTATGCCAAAACAGGCATCGCCGAATACCTCAAGCGCCTCCAACGCTACGGCAAGTTCGAACTCATCCACGTCAAAGATGGCGACTCCGAGAGTGTCTCCAAGCGTCTCCTCGAGGCCTCTAAGGGCGCCCTCATCGTCGCCATGGACGAGCGCGGTAAGGACCTCTCCTCCCACGACTTTGCCGAACAAATGAGAACCTGGACCGACGACCCGACCATCAAGTCTGTCTGCTTCCTCATCGGTGCATCCGACGGTCACACCGAGGCCCTCCGTAAGCAAGCCCGCCTCCTCCTCCGCCTCTCCAAGATGAC
>WTJZ01000037.1 GCA_011524615.1 Akkermansiaceae bacterium
ATGACAATAGTATCAAGGGGTACGGCTTTAATCGCGTGAAGGCATACTGGAAAGACATTTCCCCAGCGCACAACTTCTCCTCAGATAGTCCTCCGATGATCACCTTCTTTGGGACGAAGGATCATTGCCAGAGTGTAGAGCTGATCCAGATAGTCGACCAGCGGGCCAAAGAAGTCGGAGCAACTCATGAATTACACCTGTACAATGAGCAGGTTCACGGGTTCTTCAACTTTAGTCGTCATCAGAATCAATACTTTGATGATACGGTGATCAAAGCGGATGAGTTCTTAGTGAAGCTTGGATTAATAGGAGGTAACGCAGACCCAAGTCTCTTGCCTAAGAAGGTAACTCAAAACAAAGAATCTGCAGAGAAGTAGAGCGATCTAGTTGCCTCACGAGTTGTTGCTTATAGGCTTGTTAATTTTATGGAGTCTTTTTGATGAGCTGACGAATGAGGCTGTTGCTTTGGGCTTCGCTAAAGGTGTCAGGGCTAATGATATGGTTGAGTGCTGACTTCTTGATCGGTCTGGATAGATATGGGGCTGTGCAGGATGAGAGATCGAGGGTCTGTATCGGTAGCTGGGCTAGGTTATAAAGGTCGGTAGACTCAGTGGTAGTAAGGGAGAGGTGATCAATGTCGAGGTAGCCTAGTATGCCATAGCCCACCATTTTAGAAGCGAGTAGCTGAGGGCAACTGAGGGTTAGGGACTTATTCTCTCGGTCATAGCTGATGTGGAGATTGAGGCCCTCAGTATTATAAAGACTCTGGAGGGCTGCGATGATTACTGAGTCGTAGTCATTGAGGTTTCTACGGCATTCAAAATCGTATTTTATTACGCTATGGTAATAGAAGATACGTTGGTCAAGTTTGAGCTGAGATGTGAAAGGGGGAAAGCGCTCGAATATCTCACGGAGTTGGGATAAGGTGGGGCGATTGTTAGACGTGTATGAATATTCCTGTAATTCTTCGCTGAGTTTGTGAAGGGTTTTGATGGCCTTATGCGCGGGGGGACCCTCTGGGTAGGTGGTATAAGCTGAGCTAAAGTCGAGGCGGACACAGTTAAGGTATTGGTATTTACTTAAGGTGTTGAGATGTGTCGATGAGGAAGGGTCATTAGTAGGGTAGTTTAGTGATTCTGCTTCTAAGATGATATTCAGGTCCGTTTGGGTCTGAGGGGAGAGCTTGTGGAAGTCTGGGTGAGCCTTGATTTCCTGTAACACTTGTCTGGGGAGCTCGGCGCTGAGGGTTGCGTTCTCACTCTGAGCGATTTTGATTTGAGACTTATGGTTCTCAACGGATCGATAGTAGAGGATAGTGATGGATGTTAGGATTACGAGTAAGCTGAGGCAGGTGATTACTGTAGTGCGGTGGCGCTTTGTGAATTTACGAACTCGTAGTATTAGAGAGGGAGGATCGGCGGATGTGGGATGGCCTGCACGATATAGTTTAAGGTCTCGGATGAGGTCGGACACACTTTGGTAACGGTCCGAGGGGGTGAGGTGGAGACATTTATGGACGATATTACAGAGCGTCTTACCGTATAAATGAGTATGGTCGGGCGTCCTAAGAGGAGTGTAATGCCCGAGAGCGGTCTGTTCTAAGATAATATCCTTATCTCCTGTATATGCAGGAGTACCGCCTGTGATGGCGTAGTATAGTAAGCAGCCGAGCCCGTAGATGTCAGAGCGTTCATCTTTGACCCAATCGGGGCGCACTTGTTCTGGAGCCATGAACCCTGGGCTTCCTTTGACCGTTCCATAGAGGGTTTCATCCATTAGGTCCTGTAGGTGAGATGGGTATTCTACTCTGTGGAGGTCGCCACAGAGGTTGAGCTTGCCTAGTCCCCAGTCGCAGACGAGCACTTCGCCATGTGCTCCGCATTGTATGTTCTGGGGCTTCAGGTCTAAATGGAGAATGCCTTTGGCGTGGGCGTAGGACAGGGCGTAACAGACCTTGAGGAACTGCTCGATGAGATCTTCCTTCGCAGGGGACTGAGAGATGTAGTCCGCGAAGTCGTCGCCAGCCTTTAGGTCCATAGTGTAGAATGCTCGGCCCTCTTCATTTTGCCCGATGTCATGAAGGGTAATGATATTAGGGTGGTCTAATGTAGTGGTTAGCCATGCCTCGATGAGCAGTGCTTGATCGTATTCTAATGGCCGATCAGATCTGACTTCGGCGTAGGCAAGGTGACGTTTGAGGGCTTGATCATAGCATTGGTGCACTTGCTTAATGGCTCCTTTGCCCAGAGGCTGCATCTCGATATAACGGGTTGAGTAGTCTAGGAGCCGTTCTTGATGAGTGTCATCGATATCAGAGAAGAGTTCGTCAAGTTGTTTGGGGCTCGCTAGGAGGTTCTGAAGGGTATCATTATGGGGAGTTATCATGGTACTGTTCAGAGTTCTAGTTCAGTCTGGATGTGAGTTAGCTCGCGTTTGAGAGTTCGCTTGATCCGCTTACGGAGGGTATAGATTGTGCTGATTTCGATCTGGAGGGCCGTATGAATTTCCCTAGTAGTAGCCCCCGCGAGATCCATACAGAGAACTTCATAAGCATGTCCTCGGTGCAGTTTTTTGATCCGGTCGAGGGCGATCCTCCTCAGGTAGTGATGCCATTCGTCTTGGATTTGTTGTTCTACTTCCGGTAGAGAATAGGATTCGATATAAGAGTGGTATTGGTGAATCTTATCGCTGAGCCTTTCTTGTCTTTTGAGGGCTCGGAAGTGGCGCAGAGCACTCACCGTGATGATCCGGCTAAACCAGTGACGAAATTTTCCTTTTTCTGGGTCAAACCGCTTGATGCTCTTCGATAGGGTTACCATTGTCGCAGATTGGACATCTCCTAGATCATATTCCTTCACGCCCATTCGCCGAGCAATACTACAGATAAAGTGTTGATAGTGAGACCAAAGGGTGTTCCAGGCCTCCTCATTATCTAAATCGTGAGCTCGCTGAATCAGCGTGTAGCGGGTGGCATAGGGATCTGAGGGCATAGGCATAAGACGTTTCTGGAGAGAGGTAGTTAGGCTTTCTCACGGATGGATTAAGATATATTTTATAGGGATCTTAGTTAGTATTTTAGAATGGAGACTAGAGAAGTCAATAGTATACGGATTGCTAGTTTTTTGTAGAGTGAGCCCGGGGTTAGAGATGAATGGAGAGAGTAGAGATAATGAGCTGAGGTGAATTTATTGATAAGGAAGGCATGTTGCGCAGAATAGCACAAAGCTGATTAGCCCGTCAGGGCTAATCAGCAAGGGTCGAGAGTAAGGGAACTCTCGGGGTCGTGTAGAGAGTGCTCTAGATCTTCAGTCCGCGAGTAATTCCACTGAATAAAAGGCTCTGGCTCCCTCTTCGGACGGCTCGAGGAGGGACAGGATCGCCTCATCAGAAGAGGTGGAAGTGTCGATAGCTTCCCACTCTTCTCTAGGCAGGCTGAGGTCATGAGAATAATGAACGCGGAATGATAGCCCAGGTTGGGAGGGCCAACGCAGACTCACGCCATCTTGTTTTGACGAGTTAATCCTTAACTTGAACCGCTCCTTAGGGTCTAAAGGGTTCATCTTGAGACGATACTCCTGCCAGTCAGGCGTGTTGTCCTGATCCTTATCCGTAGAGTCATCTTGGCTCGTGGTGTCACCGAACTGCTGCAGTTCCCACTGGTCATCCATATGATCACTGTCGAGGTCGCTGGAGTTCGCGTTAGCAACGGCTAAGAGCCATTCATCGATCAGGAGTGCACTGCCATTGATTTCCATCGGGTCACTGAGGAGGCCGTCTCCCAATGAACTGTTGAATGTTCCTCGACGTGTGGAGACTTCGAGTTGTTCGACCAACCAGTTCTCAGGTATGACCCCTCGGAGTACAGGGAGGGACTGAGAGGGTTGACGTCTCGGGTCGGTAGAGGCGATCAATGATTCATCAAAGGCGAG
>WTJZ01000006.1:0-28767 GCA_011524615.1 Akkermansiaceae bacterium
TGCGGTCTCCACGTACTGGACGCAAGGGCGTCTGGCTACGAATAAGCCTGATACCGTCTGCATAATGTTAGGGTCCAATGATATTACGAATGGTTTCATCGAGAACACGACCGATAGGCTAGAAGCGTTACTCAATGCGATCTACGGTTTATCCGGGATCGGTAGCCCAAAGGTCTTTCTCTGCAGTATTCCTCCGAACAGAATCATCGAGGCGCAGAGAACGAATACCCAGATCTATAATGAGAAGGTCACCTCAGTCGTGACTAATTTCACCGCTGAGGGGTATGATATTGCATTCGTCGATCTCTATCAGCCTCTGGATGATGACTTTGATAATGTGATGACTGATGATAACTTTCATCCCAATAGTACTGGGAGTATCATCATGAGCCAGCAACTGGTGGATACCATTGAGCAAACCTTAATCCTGGAGGATACAGATAATGAGCCGATGCTCTTTGATGGAGTGCGCTCTACTGTGGCCTATGCACCAGACTATCACCAATACACGGTCAAAGTTCCTGGGACCAATTATCAGTTTACCGTGATTCCTCCTAAGAGTGGGGTAGTGCATAGCTCAGGGAAAAAGCCGTGGTTGTGGCGAACGATTTTCTATTCTCAGAATATCGGTAACTCCATTATTACGGATCTAGAGCTAATTGATGAAGGGTATTACTCAGTGTTTGCGAGTTCGAGTGTCATCGGTCACCCAGACGGTAACGATCGTATCAAAGCGATTTATGATTACTTAGTCACGGAGCATGACTTTGCGCCTACCTTTTCGGCCTCCTGTATGAGTCGTGCCGCGTTCATGGTCTTCACCTATGCGAACGCGTATCCCGAGCAAGTCGAGTGTATCCTCATGGATAACGCTGTGGCGGATGGTTTGGCCTGGCCCGCAGGTCAAGTGTATGCAGGGCATATCGAGTATGCTCCAGGGAAGTTCTATTCCGCGCCTACAGCGGCTTCCTCCCTACAGCCGTACGTAGATGGATATGGGTTAGAGAGTCTAGAGGCGGCTGCGGAATTCCTAAGGACGCAGGGCAGCCCGATTCACCAGTTGGAGCCGCTAGCAGAGCATTGTGTCCCCATCCTAAGTATTTGTGGTGATAGTGATGGTGCTGTGATCTATGAGGAGAATGATGCTCGATTGCAGGCAAAGTATCAGGAAATGGGCGGAGAGATGACTGTGATCGTAGAGGATAAAGGGCATAGTCATGGGCAGAAGTATGCAGAGAATACGGAGTTCTTTCTGAACTTTGTCCGCGACAACACCTTTCGTCAGAGTTGTTACTCAGACTTTAAAACCGTTCGGTTTGACTTAGGCTTAGGAGGCTCTCGTCTTAGTGGTGGAGCGCTAGTACAAGACTTGATCGGTGGGCGTGCTGCGACGGCTCCAGTAGTGCAGGCCCCTGAGGGGTATAGCTTTGCTGGCTGGGATGTGAGCTTTGATAGTGTCACGGAGGATATGGTCGTCACCGCTCAATATGCCGCAGTGGAAGTAGAGTCTACAGCTATCGGTTCGGAGACGGTTCCTACAGTGGACTCGACGGATATGGGGCAAACATATTACCTATCAAGCTCATCGACAGGGAGTGAGGCATTATCGACCACACACCAAAACCTGTTCAATGGTCATATAAACAGCCAAGTATATCTGACAGATGGTGATACCATCACGGTCAATTTTGATACTTCGGAACATATTTATGGATATGATATCTCGGAGGTGAGTACGCACTATGGTTGGTCTACAGCAGGAGGCGGTCGATCAAATCAGTCATATGAGGTGATCGCTACCTATGTGGATGGAACGACATCATCCATCATTGCGGATAATGTGTGGGTACCTAATGATCCCGCCCAGACGTGGACTCAGGCTGTTATTAGATCAACGAGTGATACCCCACTGGCGAGAGGGGTGGTCTCGCTCCAATTCCTCATTACGGCTCCTGCTAATGCTGGTGGTGTCAGTGTGGCTAGGGAGTTCGACATCTATGGGACACCAGCCACAGATACGTATGTGAATGGCATACCGCAGTCATGGCTAACAGCGAACAACCAAGGTGCGAATGCTGAGGATACGCTACTAGATACGGATGGTGATGGACTAAACGCCGTACAAGAATACCGATCGGGCACGGACCCTAATGACTCTTCTTCTTTCTTGGCGATATCTAAGGTTGGTTACTCAGACAGGAATCTCGATGTGTCATGGAAGGCGATCAGTGGGAAACGGTACAGGATCTGGCATTCTGCGGATCTATCGATGAACTCATGGAGTTTAGTCGCCTCTGATGTTGAGGCAACTGATACGGATGAGAGTTATACCATTCCGTCTGAAATGGGTCTGAGTGAGCAGAATGAGGGGTTCTTCATTTTGGAAGTCCAATAGTTAGAGTGATAGTATGACTCTAGAGAGGCTATTAGCCCTCATAGGGTGAAGTGAGAAGCGTGATCTATATTGCATCACGCTTCTTTCACATATTCGGGTTACTGTTTCACATTAGGTCAGGAGGATACCCGTTGGGCTGGATGATACTGAATAGCGATGTGTTGCCGTGAGGGGCTATGGATTGGGGGAGCTCTCTTGTGATCGTTTGGATGAGGAGATTAGTTGGAGTAGATGGGTATTCGTGGGGCTGTGAACTAATGTGGAGTCGTTTGGGGGATTAAGATGGATCAATCAATATTTAGAAAAAATGATGAAAAGTCCCCAAAGGAAAAAGTGAAGTGCACATTATTAACCGAAGCGCATCTGGCGCAGAATTAAAAATAAGATTATGAAAATCACATACACTACTACACTTGCAGTGCTTGCAGCTGCTGTTTCGGTTCAGGGAGCATTACTTACGACAGTTGACTACACCTTTGATTCTAACTCTGCTGCAGGAGCGATTACTCCGGGAGATACTCAATGGGTAAGTGCAACTGACTCGAGCTGGGTAACCGTCGATGGTTACGCTGGTGATATTACGAACTTCATTGCTACTACGCTGAACTCTGCAGATACGACGAATGGTGGCGCGATTGTTGATACAGGCGCTGGTAATGCAGATAGCACTCTCTATTCTGAGAATACTTATTTTACATTTAGTCTGACCGCTTTAGAGAATATGGTTAGTCTTGATAACTTGAGCGTAGATGTTTCAGGTCGCTTCGGGTTCTCTCCTCGCTTTGGTGTGGCGGTTTCTACTACTGGTTTTACCGGGTTTGACGCGGATGGAACCGATGTCTTTGTTGCGGAGTACGCTCCAGGCACAAACCCTACTACATGGAGCGAAACACTGACGGCGGATTTATCAGCTTTCTCACTTAATGCGGGAGATGTGGCAGAGTTTCGCATCTATGTTGCGAGTGGTGGAAATGCGAATTCAGATCGTAAGCTGAATATCGATAACATTTCGGTAGGCGTTATTCCTGAGCCTACTTCAGTGGCACTCCTTGGTCTCTCAGGCCTCGCGCTAGTGACACGTCGTAAGCGATAGGTCGCCCATCTAAGTGTTCATAGGCCGAGCATAGGAGTCCTACGCTCGGCCTTTTTTATTAATAATTACAACAATCTAGCGTTATATGAGAGGAATTATTTTTTGGATATTAGGAGGGAGTTTACTGTGGGCAGAGGTCGTTATCTCAGAGGAATATTCTAATGATGGAGTGGGGTATGCAGCTGAGATGAGTGCGGATGACCTGATCTCGGATGGTTCTGAGCATTTGCTGGCTGTGACGACGTCGAACTTCTCTGGAGGGAGTATCAGTGCTGTGACGGATGGGTTATCAGGTAATAATTTTACCGAGACTGGCTATATTGCATATGGGAATATTCCTGCGACTTGGGTCTTTGACTTTGATACTGTCACGTATCCTAATGGGTATGAGATCGAGTCGATACAGTCCTTTATGGGCTGGATCGGGGGCTGGCAGACGCAGGCTAACCAGACGTATGTCTTAGAGGTGAGTAACATCTTCAGTGAGGATTACTCGACCTTGGCTACAGTAGAGTATCAGCCATTCAGCGCGGAGCGGGCGTCTTCCTATGAGACCAAGGTGACGATTACAGATGATGCAGAGGGAATCCTTGCGACTCGGGTTGATAGCATCAGAGTGACGTTATCAAACCCGACAGGAGTTGAGCTCTTGATTAGGGAGTTTGATATCATCGGGAGTGCCATCCCGGGAGCGCTGCCAGATCCTGAAGATGAGGATAATTACATCTTCGTGACTCAGCCTAAGACGAGGGCAGTCATTCAACGTGGAGAAGATAATCTCGCAGATATCACGGTTGCAGGTACTTACACTGGAACTCTTGATTTGATCGAGGCGAGGATGGTACTGATGGATGGTTACGAGACCGGTACCGCCACGGAGTGGATGGAGTTAGAGTCTGCAGACTTTGCCTATAGTGGGGTGATCCCTAGGGTCGCAGCAGGAGGCTGGTACCAGATAGAGGTACGAGGTACTCTAGATGGAGAGATCACTTACACTGGAGTTCATGAGCGTATCGGGGTGGGAGATATCTATGTGATCGCAGGACAGTCGAACTCTGCTAACTATGGGACGAACTCGTATACGCTACAGGATGATCGAGTCAGCGTGCGAGAGAGTCTGACGACTGAGGCCTGGAGGTTAGCCTACGCTCCCTTCCCGATCGCGGGTGGAGCTGGAGGCACGGCGTGGGATCGCTTAGGCGACATGTTGGTCGCGGAATTGGATATCCCGGTAGGGTTTATCTCTGTCGGAGTGGGGGGAAGTGGTCTCGGACAATGGATTAATACAGGATACACAGAGACACGTCTCAAGCCTGCGGTGCAGTCGTTTCCTGCCAATGGGTTCAAGGCGGTGCTTTGGCATCAGGGAGAGGCTGATAATGTCTCTAATACGAGTCGAGACACGTATGCTGCTAACTTTCAGAGTATGGTGGATGATACTCGCGTCAATGCGGGATGGGATGTGCCATGGTATGTCTGTGAGGCGAGTTATGCGTCTAATTTCGTACTCTCACGGGAGACTCCGGTATTAGCTGGGCAGCGGTTAGCTGCGAATCAGGATCCACTCGTTTATCTGGGAGCGTCTACGAATGAGTTTCAGCTGGAGAATGCCGCGGGCGGTAAATTAAGCGATAGTGTACACTTTAATGCCGCAGGGCTAGCGGATCACGCTCAACAATGGAAGGAGATCTTATTGGGGCAGGCTCCTATTACGCCTGAGAACGGTAACTTCGAGAATAATGCGGACAGTGCGATAACGACTAAGACAGCAGCGCTCAGTGATGATGAGGTACACATCGTCGACCCTGAATATGTCGCACTCGAGGAGGATGGCTCATACACCTCATCCTTAATGGTGCTAGACTGGAGGCTCGTCTCATCCGATGGTAGCGGAAGCCCTGATGGAGAAAACGGTTACATGAACCCAGGGAGCGCGACGTATGCGAATGCAGTCGATAGTATCAATGGAGGGGTAATGACGAACATGGATGGACCACATGTCGCGTTCTTATCTGAAGGGTCCGCGGGGAATTACTTCCTGAGTAGCTCTCGTGCACTAGCGGAGCCTAATAGACTGTATACACTCCAGGTCGCTCTTGGGGTGCGCGATGATGCCTCGACCTTTGGTGGGGCGACAGTACAGATTTTGTCAGAAGGGGAAGTTGTCGCGACCGACTCGTTTACAAAGGCTGATTTAGATACTCTGAGTGGGGCCGATGTGTCTGGCAGCTTTACTCAGGTGACGGTGAGCTGGGAGTCTCCAGAGAGTTTACCCGCGGGGCAGTCGCTGCAATACCGTATCATCAAAGATGGTGGAGCAGGAACCGTTCTTGATATAGATGATGTGCAGGTCTCGAGCTCTAACGTGCTTAGTAATTACGACGATTATTCGACTAGTTATTGGGGAGCTAATACGGTGGAGCCAAATACTCATCCGTCTGGCGACTATGATGGGGATGGTGTGAGCAATGGAATCGAATATTACATGGGCGCCGATCCAACAGTGTCAAATGGGGGAGGATTCGCGACTGTAGAATATACCGCGACCACGCTCTCGCTCTCGCTCCCTGTAGATCCGACGGTGAGTTTATATGGTCTATCTCTCTGGGTTAGTTCAGATCTAGAGGTCTGGACGGATACAGGTAGTACACTGTTCACAGGATTGGAGATAACTCACGATGATGCACTCTGGAGTGCTACGGTCGATACAGATGTCATGTCTGAAGCCTACTTTAGGCTATCATTGGACTGATTATTGAAAGACGAAGCTGATCTGATCAGCGGCGCCCGACGAGAAGTTGTCTGTAAAGGCTGGGCGTCGCTGATAGCTGGTGGGTAAGTACACCGTCCTCAGTGAGGTAAGATGAATAGGAGTCGAGATGATGAGCCTTGGCGATGCACTGAGATCTAGAGTATCGAAGTCTGCATGATGGAGGTTTTTGAGGTCGAAGACCCCTTTGGTTGCGAGTCGGAGACTGCTCCCTCCTTGTAAGTGGGAGAGGATACTCTCCTTTCGGAAATATGAGGTGACATGGAGCGGGGCATCAGAGGTGATGTTAATGGCTCCAGATGGGGTATACGTAACAACCGTCTTAGGAGTGCTATGGTTGAAGTATTGGATTAACTTGCAAATGACCTGATTATAACCAACGCGATCTGTTCTTGTATCGAGATCATATCGAATGATGGCTTCGACTAGGCGGGGTCTTTTTTCCGGTTGTTGGAGGAAGTAGTCGAGGATCTTACAGAGTTGATCGACGGAGGGGCGATTACTTTCGTCGAAGCGATAATCCGCAAACCAATCTTCACGCTTAGTAATGATCGGAAAGCCTCCAGAATTCATAATCTTATCAGAGAATGATAAGTCATGCAGATTGAGCTTTAGTAAATGAATTTGGTCCACACAGAAGGTGTGATTAGGAGTCTTCTTAGTGGAGAGCTCGTTCAAGAGGACATCTGCGATCCTGATCGAGTCTCGTGGGCTGAGGTCTTCATCTAGATTGTAAATCAATCTTCCGGTTAAGCGTCTGAGTTCCGGAGCTAGGTCTATATCGAGGAGGTTGATAAAGTGCTGCAGACTACCTTTATCGAGGTTAATGAGTTCGATATCTTCATGGAGATGATCTATAGTTATGCTTTGGTGCGCAACCTCGTTCTCCTTCTGCGTGATAATGTGGTTCGCTACGATGGAGGTGAGGGTGAGAATCACGCATGCGATCAATCCTATGAAGATGGCCTTAGGGTTCCGTTTGATCACTAATTGGCTACGATAAAAGAGGTCTGCCTGATCGAGAGAGGAAGGGGTGGAGGTGAGATAATGTTCTAGATCTGTTCTGAGGTCTAATACGTGCTGGTATCGCTCACTCTTTTCCTTAGCCATCGCCTTTAGGACGATTCTTCTGAGGCTAGTAGGGACTCTATGTGATTTGAGATTCGATTCGAGGAGTTTGGGGTTACTTAACTGTGTTGCCTTGATGACTGTGGCCTTATCCCCAGAGTAGGGGGGAGCCCCTGTAAGAGCAAAGTAGAGAAGGCATCCGAGCGAGTAAATATCGGAGCGCTCATCTTTCTCAAGAGAGCTATCAATATGCTCGGGTGACATATATCCTAGGCTCCCCTTGATGTCTCCTATGAGAGTGACATGACCGACTGACTCTAGAGGTTGTGAGTCGAGTTCAGATGGCGAGCCGACCTTCTTGGCGATACCCCAGTCACAGACTAGAACTTCACCAAATTGGTCGCACTGGATATTCTCCGGTTTGAGATCGAGATGGATCACCTGATGCGAGTGCGCGTATGAGATGGCATCACAGATCTTGATTAAGTTTTGGAGGCGAGCACTGGTTGTAGGGTTAGACTGGATGAAGTGTTCTAGGGTCTGATTCGACTTCAGATCCATGGTGAAAAATGGGAGTCCATCCTGACCTACATCTAGGTCGTGGACCTTGATAATATTAGGGTGCTGCAGTTGAGCTGTAATCTGAGCCTCAAAGATCAGGATATCATAGAATTGTAGATCGAGCTCGTCATGTGGTCGAGCGAGTGCGATGAGTCGGCTGGTCTTATGGTCATAGCACTTGAAGACGGTTTTGATCGCACCGCGCCCGATGCATTCGACCAGTTCATAGCGATCGGGTACTGTTTCGATCTCCTTTAATAGAGGAGTGAGGGCGTCCTCATCATGGAGTGCGTCAGAATAGAGGCTCGCCAAGTGAGGCTCGGGTATGTATCCGTGATCGTTCACTCTAAGGAGGTTCCTTCCAAGTCCCGGATGACAGCACGAACTTCTGTCATCGCACTTTTTTTGACTCGCGCCTTCATCGAATAGACGGTGTGCATCGTGAGACCTGTTTGGTTAATGATATCTTCTGCGGTCATCCCTTTGAGGAACATCTCGAACACCTCTACAGAGCGGCCTCGGTAAGTTGCTCGTACTCGTTCCATCGCGATGCTGCTGATGTAGTTTTCCCACTCGGAGCTAATCCATTGTTCTGTGACATTATTATCTGACTGTATGGAGACCGCCGCTTGGTTCTCATGCGCGTTACGGTGCTTGAGTTCCTTCTTTCTCGTTCTGATATACATCAGGCATTGATTCTTAATCAAGGTTGAGAACCAACTACGGAACTTTCCTTTTTCTCTGTCAAAGGTTTTGATGCTATCGGTCAGCTTGATCATACACATCTGTACGATGTCCTCGAAGTCATCTTCGCTCACATTGAAGTTACGTACGATGTGACAAACAAAGGCGCGATAACGACTAATAATTTCCTGCCACGCCTCATTATCATCTAGGTTGATGGCTTTTTCGAGTAGAGAGTAGCTAGTAGTATGATCCATATGAGTAATTAAAAATATTCTACGCTGCAGTGCGGGGCAATCTAAATATGGCGATTTATGCCAGAGCATTTGTTGGCGTGTTGTACTTTAAGAGTACTATGACGTATAGACGGGGGCTGGATAGATTCTGAGGAGAGGGCATTGATTGAACTCGGTCTTACCTAAGGTATTACTTATTTTTTCGAAATTGATCAGAGAGAGGGGATAACGTTCTTATGCTCTGGATAGGGGGGGCGCCTACTCGATAGTTCATATCTATGTTATGCATACTTTCTAGACTCTATGATGAAATACATGGAAAAATACGATTTTCCATGGGGTGTTACTGAATTGGTATCGTAAATAAAAGTGACGTTTTTTAGCAAGGTTGTGAGAAATGCAGCATAATGTTCTATGAGTGGTTATTGATTGCCACTCATCTCTAGCATGAAATTTACTACACTACTACTGACAGGAACGATGGCGATGGGGGCGACTGAGCTCTACGTTAGCCCTAGCGGAAATGATGAGGCTAACGGAACCCAGGCAGCACCTCTAGCAACGGTTACGGAAGCTCAGAAAAGAATGAGAGCTGCTGGTGCCGCTGATGGTGGAACTGTCTATCTTGAGGATGGAGTCTATTACCTCTCTGACACGCTAGTCTTTGAACCTCAGGATTCAGGGTCAGAAGGTAAGCCAGTAGTATATAAGGCTCTTAATGAAGGGGGCGCGGTTCTGAGTGGAGGGATATTACTCGAGTTAGAGTGGGCCTTGCAGGACGGTGGAGTATATGTAGCGGGTACCCCTAAGGGACTCGATATCGACCAACTTTTTATCAATGGCGAGCAACAGCGTATGGCTCGCTTCCCGAACTATGATGCATCTCTCAAGGATTCACCGTATCAAGGGTATTCGCAAGAGGCGTTCTCACAAGAGCGAGCGGCTAACTGGGCAGATCCTGCTGGGGCATACATTCATGCGATGCATGTCGGTGGCTGGGGTGGATATCATTACGTGATTACCGGGAAAGACGCAGAGGGTGAGGTAACCTATGAGGGCGGTTGGCAGAATAACCGTAAGATGGGGATGCACAGAGAGCATCGTATGGTGGAGAATGTCTACGAAGAACTCGATGCTCCAGGGGAGTGGTTTCACGATGCGGAGCAGCAGCAGCTCTCCTTCATTCCTGCAGAAGGAACAGACCTATCATCTGCTAAGGTAGAGGTAGTTCGATTAAGACATTTAGTCGAATTTAACGGTACAGCAGAAGCCCCTGTAGAGAATATTCAATTAGATGGTCTCGTTGTGCGACATGCAGCACGCACCTTTATGGATACTAAGGAGCAACTCCTCAGATCTGATTGGGCGATTTACCGAGGCGGTGCCTTTATGCTCACCGGGACGGAAGATGTTCACATCACTAACTGTGAGTTCGATCAAGTAGGTGGTAATGCTATCTTCGTAAACAACTATAACCGAGGTACTCTGGTACAGGGGTGTCACATCCACCATACTGGTGCGAGTGGCGTGTGTTTCGTTGGTGATCCTGGGGCGGTGTACAATCCCCTCTTTGAATACGGACAGCGCAATGATCTCAGCAAGATCGACCTAACGCCCGGGCCTAAGACGGACAATTATCCTCTTGGTGGAGTAGTAGAGGACTGCCTGATCCATAATATTGGTACGGTAGAGCGTCAACCTGCGGGGGTACAGATCGAGATGGCTGCTAAGATCCGCGTCAGTGATGTATCTGTCTATGACTGTGCACGAGCGGGCATTAACATCGGTGATGGCGCGTGGGGCGGTCACATTATTGAGCGCTGTGATGTCTTTGATACGGTGATGGAAACACATGACCACGGATCATTCAATTCATGGGGACGTGACCGTTACTGGAGAGCGGATCATCACAAGTCTTCTCAGAAGGCGGTAGAAGCGAACCCTGATCTTCCGTTCTTAGACGCCATGTATACGACGACAATTCGCGATAGTCGATGGAGATGTGAACATGGCTGGGATATCGATCTTGATGATGGGTCGACCAACTATGATATTTATAATAATGTCCTACTCTGCGGAGGACTAAAGCTCCGTGAAGGATATCGCCGCCGTGCTTGGAATAACATCCTCGTTGGATCTGGTCTCAGTGCCCACGTATGGTTCAGTAAGAGTGGTGACCAAGTGTTCGGTAATGTCATGGCAAGAGCGAGCCACCCTTACGTGGTAGAGAACGCTGATGTTTCTGGATGCACTGATAAGAACTTCTACTTCCAATCGAATGAGGCAACGCTCAAGGATCTGCACGAGAAGTTCCAGTGGGATACAAATTCTGTTTTAGGCGAAGACCCCTTCGTAGACGCTAAGAGCGGTGACTATACGATCAAGGCTGGGTCTAAGGCGTTTGAGATTGGTTTCAAGAACTTCCCAATGGATCAATTCGGAGTGAAAAAAGCGACCCTCAAAGCGATCGCTAAGACTCCAAAGTTCGGACCTAAAACGCATAAGCCGGGAGCAGCACCTAAGAAGCGTACGAAAACTCCTTTCCTATGGCACAACGCGAAGATCAAAGGCCTCGCAGGAAATGAATTCTCAGCCTACGGGGTAACCAAAGAAGATGGAGGAGTGGTCCTAAGCGGGATTAAGCCTGACTCTGTATTGGCGCAAGCTGGACTCAAGAATAATGATCTTATCCAAGAGTTAAATGGCATCAAAACTAAAGATGCGGAGCAACTCATCGCAGCTGTAGCTAAGTCTGAGGGAACATCATACACCGTGACGGTAGTGCGCAATCAGCAGAAGGAGACTGTAACTGTGACCTCTGATGTCTGCGCCGTGTATGAGGTAGCTAATAAGCCAGAAGGATTCCAGAAGGTTACTCTCGGACATGAGAAGCAAGGCAAGATCAAGACGAATGAAATCACCGCTAATGAGACCCTCAAAGTGATGTCAGACGGTAAGCTTGATTCTAACTTTGGTAGTATCTTCCCGAACAAGGTGAATAATGGAATGTATAAGCTCGATCTCGGAGCGGCCCAAGAGGTGAAGGCCTTCAATAGCTGGTCTTACAAGCAAGGGAACCGAGGCGTACAGAAGCTCTCTGTATACGCGAGTAACGCGGAGAGTGATCCAGGCTGGGATCTGACGAACTATGATGAAATCGGGGTGCTGGATTCAACGGAGCACTCTGGCACCTATGTCGGCGCATCGCTACAGACGAAGTCTGGGGACGTATTTGGCAAGTATCGTTGGGTAGTCTGGAGAGTCTATCCGAATGGTAATAACAACACTGCTTACCAAGAATTCGCTGTGTCCTTAGAGCACTAATCTAGACTTTAAGTCCCCCTTTTTCTTTTAGGAAAGTAGTAGTAGAAAATGGAGGGGAAGGGGGGCTTTCTAACACAATTACCCGTATCAGGGGAGAACTAGTATTTATGAGTATCCACGTTAACTTATCACCCGAGGCACAACAGAAGCTTAAGCGTGCCAATAATGCCGCTACTGTGAGTAGCTTGTTCATGGCAATAGTATTTATCGCATTAGTGGGGGGAGCTCTCTCCTTGATGAACATACTCATCCCATCAGATGAGCCGGAAGTAATCATTAGTTATAATATTTCCTCTGCAGATGCCACTGATGAGCCTGAGGAGAAGGTCGTGAACCGTCCTCAAGTACAACCAGCCGCTGCGAGCTCAGCAACTGCCGCGAATGTAATGACATCAATTGCGGCTTCGGAGGTTTCTATTCCTGATACAGTCGAACTTACTGAGATGGAATCGTCTGACTTTGGGAATATGGACGACTTCGGAGACGGCTTTGAGTCGATGGAGTCAACACAGGGTGACTTTGGCTCAGATGAAAGTTTTACAAAGGGGAAGAAAACCCTCTTCGGTGGAGGTGCTCAGACGGGGCTAATGGGATATCTCTATGACCTTAAGCAACTCAGTAATGGAAAAGAGAGTGAAATAGGACGTGGGAATAGAGAAGCTCCTGATCATATTGCTAGGATCAGATCCTTTAGAACGTTGTTTGCGGAATCAGATGTCTACAAGCATGGGTATACGTCCGAGAGTATGTCTAAGTACTTCAAGGCTAAAAACCGTCTCGATCTGAGTTATCTCGTCATTGACTATTGTGGAGCTAAGGCTGGACCAAAGGCCTTTGGGGCGGAGAAGAAGGTAGAACCGAGTCTATGGTTAGCGATGTATGAAGGGGTATTTGCCAAAGATGCAGAACGCTCGTTCCGATTTTTAGGTCGCTTTGATGATGTATTGATTGTGTACCTGAATGACAGGGTCGTCTTTGATGGTTGTTATAATGCGGGTTATACCAAGTCATTTGGCAAGATGGAGATGCATCCCAACGCTCCTCATCTCAATGGTGCTCCTGGCGGAACCCGGATGGGGCCATTCATCCATCCTAGAGAGGGAGATCATCTCCGCATCGTGGTCGGTGAAATTCCCGGCGGTAACATGGGGGGAGGACTCTTTATCGAAGAAAAGGGAGTTGAAAACCCAGGAATGGCTAAAGATGGTAAGTATCGCCCGATTCCATTTTGTACCGTACCTCTCAGCGATAAGGACAAGAAGGCTCTGAGAGGGAAAAAGTTGATGGAGTTCTCCACTGAGAAAGTACCAGTCTTCAAGTTCAGAGGACCATCGAGTTCTAAGTTCTCTTCATTATAATATAAAAAATTTATGCTTAAATCACTACACACACTACTCGCTTCGATGAGTATTCTGCTAGGGAGTGCGACTGCTGCAGCTCCTCCGAATATTGTCTTCTTAATGACCGATGACCAGCGCTGGGACAGCTTTGGCTGTTATGGCCGCCCTGAGTTTAAGACGCAGAATATCGATAAGCTGGCGACAGAGGGCGTTATCTTTGATAAGGCGTACTATGCGGTGGCTATTTGTATGCCTAGCCGAGTTACCATGATGACTGGACGCTACTTTGCGAATCATGAGTCGGGCTTCACTTATCCGTATAATCGTGAGATTACGCATGAGGAGTTTAAGGACTCATACCATGCCCGCTTGAAGGAGGCTGGATATAGAAGTGGGTTCATCGGTAAGTTTGGGTTCAATGTAGTTGGGGGACAAGGGTCACTTAAGCCTTACTTTGATTACTTCGCGACTCATATGAGATGGCCAACTGATGATAAGAAGCTACAGGAAATCTACCGTGGAGATCGCGACCGTCGTGAGCGTACGCTCAAGAAAGGGGACGCGATGATTAACTTCCTCGATACACAGCCTAAGGGGCAACCATTCGTTCTTTCAGTCAGCTTTGACGCAGTGAAGAATGATAGTGATCAGGATATGTATCCGGCAGATTTTGATGTATTCAAGGATCAGATGATGACGGTTCCTGGAAACTGGGTAGAAGGAGATAATAAGAAGCTCCCTGAGGTTGTACAACGTCATTGGCGTGGATTCGGTTTACACCGTCATTACACTCAGACTCCTGAGTTGTATCAAACGTTGGCCCGTCGTTTTGCGACTCAAGGACTCACGGTCGATAATCAGGTCGGTCGTCTGATGAAGAAGTTAGAGGAGATGGGAGAGCTAGAGAATACAGTGATCATCTTTACCAGTGATAATGGTCGTTACCACGGTTCTCACGGCCTCTTTGATAAGGCGATCCTCTATGAGGAAGCAATGCGTGCCCCTCTTATCATCTGGGATGGCCGTAATGCGAAGGAATCTAAAGGAAAGCGTGTAGACGCTCTCGTATCCTCTACGGATATGGCTCCGACTATTCTGAGTATCGCAGGGGTCGAAGCTCCTGAGACGATGCAAGGGATCGACATCACAGGACTCCTAGACGGAACAGCTAACCGTGAAGAATGGCGTGACGCTGTCTTGATGGAGAGCCTCTTCCTACAAGAAATTCATACGGCTTGGGTACATGGTAATAAGGACATCCCGGGTGTAAATGATGCGATCATGAAGGGGAATCGTTCTTACCGATGCCGCGGAGTACGCACGGATAAGTATAAGTACTTCAGATACTACGAGCACCGCCCTGTTATTGAGGAGCTCTATGACCTAGAGTTCGATCCACTGGAGCAAAATAATCTAGTGAATAATCCTAAGTACCAAGACGTGCTGGAAAGCTTACGTAATCGCACTGAGGAGTTACACAGCTCTGTGAAACGCTAATAATTCTTATCTTGTTCTAGGCAAGTCAAACCTACATACACACGAAGCAGTCTGGGTGAACTCCCAGGCTGCTTTTTTTAGATAAGTGATCAAGTAAGGCTCCGCGAAGAAGGGAGAAGTACGGTGTCTTTTCCTTTCTTTGTTGGGTGTTGCTCAGCAGCGACTGAGAGTAGTTTCAGCCTCTACTTGTTCTTCACAAATAAGGAAAAAAATGGTTTGAAGGCTATGAGCATGAAAAAGGGGTGACGTTTAGGCCACCCCAATGTAAGTGGGAAAGGAAAAGAGAAATTTAACCCTTAATTTCTAGAAGCATTTGAGCATTGCTCGGGAACTTCTTCAGGAAGAATAGGAGCCTCTCCATCGCTTGATCCACACGGTGTCCCTTGAGACCTCTACGAATGAGGTGGAACTTCTTCATGGTGATCTCTGGCAGGAGGAGTTCCTCCCGTCTAGTGCCTGACTTGAAGATGTCTACAGCTGGGTAGATGTAGTGATCTGCAAGGCGACGGTCGAGAACGATTTCCATATTGCCTGTACCCTTGAACTCTTGGAAGATTGCTTCATCAGCCTTTGAGTTTGTATGGACGAGGGCGGTCGCAAGGATAGTTAGTGAGCCTGCTTCGCGAGTATTGCGAGCTGCCGCGAAGAGTCGGCGTGGAATCTCTAATGCACCTGTTACGATACCACCTGACTGGTAGCCTCGATTCTTATTGTTGTTATTGTACTTACCTCGACTTGGCCCACCTGAATCAGCACCACGATTGTAGGCTCTGGCGAGACGAGTGATAGAGTCCATGAGGATGAAGACGTGCTTGCCTTCCTCAGTGAGACGCTTGGCGCGCTCGATACAGAGCTCAGCGATGCGCATGTGGTTGCGGTTACCTGAATCGTTAGAGCTCGAGTACATTTCTATGCCCGGGAGAGCACGGCGGAATTCGGTGACCTCCTCTGGACGTTCGTCGATGAGGAGGAAGATCGGGTAGATGGTTTCTGTATGACGCTCCATCAGGGACTTTGCAATGTCCATGAGTAGAGTAGTCTTACCTGAGCGAGGCGGAGCAACAATGAGTCCACGTTGGCCTCGGCCAATTGGGCTTACGAGGTCGAGTACCCTCGTATTATAACAGTCGCCTTCTGTCTCGAACGAGATACGCTTATCAGGATTGACCGCTTTCAGATCTTCGAACACTGGCGCAGTGGTGTATTCCTTAACAGGAGTACCATTAATAAATGTTACCTCAGTGAGTTGCAGCCCCTTAGGTCCCATTCGAGCCATCCCATGAACCCATGCGCAGTGGCGGATGCCATGCTCTCTAACGTGTTCTGGTGGAACAAAGACGTCGTCTCTCGCTTGGCTGTACCCTTTCTCTGGACGACGGAGGAATCCATATCCCTTTGGAGCGAGTTCGATCAAGCCATCAACTTCTACAGGGTCTCCGGTGAGGACGATTTCCTTTTTCTCCTTCTTGAAGCGACCACGCTTGAACTCTTTTTTCTCCTGAGTCTTTTGGTTAGTCGTCTCTTCTACTGGAGTATCTGATTGTTCTTTAGGTTTGGTGGACTTTCTAGCAGTTTTCTTGGCCGCCTTGCGCGCTGTCTTCTTTGCTGGCTTAGCCTCATCATTGCTTTCAGCTGTTTCGGTTATTTCGACTGTTTTGGCTGCTTTTTTGGCGACTTTCTTCGTTGCCTTGCGCGTTGTCTTCTTCGCTACCGGCTTAGCTTCTTCAGTGGCTGTAGGTTCGGCCTCTAGTGAGATCGGGGCTGCCGTTTGATCGAAGAGTGGGAGCTCTTCCGCTACAGATTCTTTTTTCGCTGCTTTTTTTGTAGCGGTTTTCTTGGCCGCTACTTTTTTAGCCGCCTTCTTCGCGGCTTTCTTTGCAACCTTCTTAGTCGCTTTTTTCGCCGCCTTCTTTGCAGCTTTTTTGGCAACGGCCTTCTTCGCTACTGGTGGGGTAGCGTCTTGATCTGTGATGTTATCTGTCGAGTCGTCTGACATGTACTATGAGGAGGGGGAAAGTTTAGGCGCACGAGAGGGCATGCGGAACATCGTGCAAGGTAAGTGGAAGAGCAAAAACCGTAGGAATAGGACGGTCTAAGTAACCAAAGAACTAGTTTCGTAATGAGCTAGATGGTTTCGTTCCTGAAGTCGTTTTACGTTATGATCTTTCGGTTTGCCAATACTTTTTTGTGTAAAACTTGATAATTCACCTTCTTTGAACTCATTTTTGGAAAGTATGAAGTGTGCTATTTACTTCACTATTATCTGATTATCTATCTCGATTTTGTTTTCTGGGGTGTTTTTGTTCTTAGGATGAGTGTGTTGCTCGTTATCACCAAGGTGTGCTGGGGATAATGTGAGGAAGGATGCCCTGAGATCGTCTCGTGTGAGTGTAGAGGATTCGATGCCCGATAGGCGGTCGATGTTAAACTGCTTTTGGAGAGTTCCTTGTCTGATACATTTATACCGGAGCGTCCCTTTGGTAGCTACGATTAAAGGCGTCCCTATTGGAATATCGGTCTGTTCCAGTAGGGAATAGCTCGCATTATACCATGCGAGGTTGTCTAAGATTTTCTGAGCCTCAGGGGTGTACTTACGATATGTTGGAATGTGGACGAGGATGATTGCGGACTCTTCGTTCAGTTGGCAGTAGGAGAGGAAGTTATCTCCTGTTAGAGAAAACATCTTAGGACTGAGATCTACTCCTTCAAAGATGTAGCTCTTCATCTCTGCCATCTGGCGTGAGAATTGCTCGGCGACACGCTTTGCCTCAGGGGTGTTGCCATGGGCAACCTGGTCAGACGACTTATACCGAATCAAGTGCTCAGCTACCTCGAAGTCCGAGAGTTGGTTATCCGAAGCTAAGAGGGGAGTGAGGGTGCCCGTCTGGTAGAGAACGATAAGTACGGTAAAGTAGAGCGTACTAATGAAGCCGGTAATAAGACCGATAATCGCTTTTGGTTTCCCTTTGATCGCTCCGTGTGAGTGATTGATCACCGCGGAGCTGACCATCCCAATGAGCATGGCAGGTAGGCCAAGTAGTGGCCCTAAGACTAGTGAACCCAGTCCAAGAGAAAGTGCCCATGTAGCGAGCTTACTTTTCTTAGGTTGGGATTGAGGCATGATCGAGATGTCGTTATTGCAGGCTCTTCGGTTTTCCGAGTACTTCAGTCAAGATGATGGCCTGACGTGCTGCTCCAGGAGATGAGAGGAGTTTCTGTATACTACCCTTTTGTTGTCGGGGTTGTCTAGACTGTTGCTCAGGTTTAGGCTTGCTGGATACGTTTAGAGTTGGAGATGGCTCGGTTTCAGCAGTCTTGGTGATCTCTGGAGCGGTATGAATAGGCTCTGGAGGTGAGACAATGACGACAGGTGCCGGTGCTGGTTCTGGAGACTCGGCCTTTTGACGGGCTTCTTCTATGAGGTCTCGGAATTCGCCGAGCGGATCATAGTCTGGTTCTGGGACGTCATAGGTTTCGTGTTGTGAGGGCTTCTTCTTGAGCACATTTTGCAGGAAGCCGATGAGAGCAACAACGATAAAGATAATGAGCCTAGGCTCTATGGGCCAGTTATCCATGGGAGAGAGGTGGGGCCGAGGCCCCAAAGGTTAGGAGTTATTCCTCTGAGGTGTTTGGTTCACCTGCGATAGAGTTACGCATGTCGGTATCTGCTTGGACGTTATTGTACTTCACATAGTCCATGACGCCAAGGTTACCGCTGCGGAATGCCTCGGCAATCGCCATTGGGATTTCTGCTTCGGCTGCGACGACTTTAGCGCGCATCTCTTGAGTACGGGCCGCCATTTCTTGCTCCTGAGCAACGGCTGCGGCACGGCGTACCTCCGCATTCGCTTGTGCGATTTGCTTGTCTGCTTCTGCTTGCTCAGCCTGGAGGCGGGCCCCAACGTTATCTGCGACGTCTACGTCTGCAATATCAATGGAGAGAATTTCAAAGGCCGTAGAGGCGTCGATACCCTTTTCGAGAACGAGTCGTGAGATGGCATCTGGATTCTCCAGAACTTGCTTATAGGATTCCGCAGATCCTACAGACGTAACGATGCCCTCACCGGTACGGGCGATGATGGTCTCCTCTAGGGCGCCACCGATAAAGTTGGCGAGGTTTGTACGTACTGTGACACGAGCACGGACATTCACAGAGATGCCGTCCTTAGCTACTGCAGTAATCTTGGTGAGGCCTGCCGCTGGGTTTGGGCAATCGATTACCTTAGGATTGATCGACGTTCTTACCGCTTCGAGTACTGTCTTACCAGTATCTTTGGTCGCGAGGTCGATACTACAAGCGTGTTCGTAGGTGAGATCGATGCCTGCCTTGTCGGCGGCGATGAGGGCGAGGATGACGTTATTGATGTCTCCTCCCGCGAGGTAGTGCGCCTCGAGTTGTGAGGTGGACACTTCTTGGCCTGCTTTGACAGCAGTGATGCGCTCATTAACGACTTCTGTGTACGGCACCTTACGGATAGCCATTCCGATGAGGGCACCCCATCCTACCGGAGCACCCGAGAGGAGGGCACGGAGCCAAGTATTAAAGAACTTGAGCAGGACAAAACCGACAAAAAGTGCGATGAGAACGGCAATAACCGTTAAGATAAGGGGAAAAATGTTGGAATCCATATGTGACGTGAAAGTAGATGTAAAAATGTATTATGCAAGCATAGTCTCCACAATTTTTGATACCGCGGATTGACATGGGAGGGGGGAGTTGTTTTTGATGTGGCCATGAGTCAAAGAACGATCGGAATTATCGCAGGGAATGGAGTCTATCCTGAGACGTTTGCACGTGCAGCACGTCGTCAGCCTGAGGATATTCGATTGGTTTGCACTGCATTCGACGGAGAGACAAAGCCCGAATTTGCAGAGGAGGTGGATGACATCACGTGGCTCAAGGTGGGGCAACTCGGTAAGATGATTAAGTACTTCGTCGATCAAGGAGCGCAGGAGGTGGTGATGGTGGGACAAATCGCGCCCAAGAATCTCTATAACTTTCGCCCAGATCTGCGCACGATAGCGGTCTTGGCAAAACTGAAGGAGAAGAATGCGGAGTCGATGTTCGGAGCAATCGCAGATGAATTAGAAAAGGATGGCGTGAAGTTGCTCTCGGCGGTGACGTTCTTAGATGATCACTTGGCATCAGAGGGACACCTCTTCGGTCCTAAACCTAAGGATAAGATGCAGGAAGATGCAGAGTATGGCTTCAAAATCGCTAAAGAATCCTCTCGTCTCGATATTGGGCAGTCAGTGGTAGTTCGTGAGGGAACGGTATTGGCAGTAGAGGCGTTCGAGGGGACGAATGAATGCATTAAGCGTGGAGGAATGCTCGGAAAGGGGAAAAATGTCACCTTGGCTAAAGTAAGTAAGCCGAATCAGGACTTTCGTTTCGATGTGCCGGTCATTGGGCCCATCACGATTGAGACCTGCAAGGAGGCAGGAGTAAGTCAAATCGTAGTGGAGGCGGGATGTACGCTAGTGTTAGAAGAAGACCGCGTAGCAGAACTTGCTAAGAAGCATAAGGTGACCGTAATGGCTCTGAAGTAAGAGTCATCTCTTCTGGCCCGCTGTTACCTACATTCAGCAAGCTGAAGCGGGCTCTACTATGTAGCGATAAATCCAGCAGGGAAGATCTTCTGCATCAAGAGACTGAGGAAGAAGTTAACGATGAGTACCGCGAGTGATGAGTAGACCATTGCCTTGGTAGTGCCTTTTCCGACCCCGACAGCGCCGTTAGTCGCTTTGAGTCCTTGGTGGCAAGAAATAATGACGATCAGGAGTCCGAAGACGAGGCCCTTGGTCATTGCGATGGTTATATCATCGAGTCCGGTGAAGTTAGAGACATGGAAGTTCCAGTACGGAGCATCGATCTGGAAGATGTTGACCCCTACGATGTAGGAGGCAAAGATGGCGCAGGCGCATGACTCCGTAACCAAGAGGGGGATCGAGATAATAATAGCAAGGAAACGGGGGGTGACGAGGTAGTCGATAGGGTGAATACTCATCGAGCGCAGAGCATCTACCTGTTCGGTCACCTTCATCGTGCCAATTTCCGCAGCCATTGACGATCCGACACGTCCAGCAAGCATGAGAGCGGTAATGGTTGGACCTAGTTCTCGGAGCATCGAGGTACTGACCAGACCTCCACCAACAGTCTCCATATTAACGAGCTTAAATTGGAAGAGAGATTGTGCCGCGAGTACGGCGCCAGTGAATGCTCCAGTGACAATCACGACTGGTTGGGAGCGGAATCCAATTTCCGCGAGCTGTTCTAGCAGGAGGTTGAGTCTAAACTTACCTCTGAAGATTGATTCTATAACATCGGTGAGGAGGAATGCTAGTTCTCCTAGATACTCGATGGCGCTTTTTATCCCTTTGATCACGGTAAAGGAATACCCCTCCCTTTTTGATGATACAACAAAAAGATGAGGGGTATGCGAAATTCTGAGTTAAGACTCCCCCCATAGATGTGATGGGGAGATCAGAATGAGGCGGCGAACCTAGCGTTTCTTATAGTGCGTGTGACCTGGGAGGTCTGCATTACGGGCACTATAACCAAAGCGGTTCTGCTTCTCAGCAGGAACAGGAATTGGTTGGATCGTGAGGTCTGCTTTCGCCATCTTGTCGAGAGCTGCTAGGGAGAAGGTTACGTTCTGGTCCTTCTGGAGCTGGATAGTGTATGAACCGTCCTTGTTGAGCGTGTAGAGGGACGCATCTGCGACCTTACCATCGATTGAGATGACTGGGTTCTTGATGTCTGTCTCGACGATACACTTCTTACCAGCGAGGCTCTTCACGTTGACGAATTGAGTGACGCCACCTTTTCTCTTAGCAGAGACGATGAATGCTCCTTGCGCACGGAGATCGTTAAAGGCGAGGTCTGGCCATACTGATGGACATGCAGGGAGTACGCGGATCACTGGATCCTTACGCCCGTAACTCTGGAGAATCATGTCGTGGAGTGAGGTACAGAATGAGAGGGGGCTCTCGATTACTGGGTTACGACCCTCAGCATACATTGTAGTCGGTGAGACGTTCTGGTGCTTGATGAGGAAGTCGAGGTAGTAATATGCCATCTCAGAGTCCTTGAGCCACGCGTACATCGATGCTGCTCCAGTAGCTGTATATCCAGTAACTGGCATCGCATTTGCTTTCTTGCTCGCATCCTTTTGTCGAGTTACCTCTAGCCAGTGATCGACGGACTTACGGAGGATCTTAGCATTCTCCTCGGTATCAGGCGTGATGTTCGCTAGCGGGTAGAATGCGAGGAGGTGAGAGTAGTGACGGTGAGGGATATCGAATGGAGTGTTCTTCGCGATACGGATACCGTTCTCGTCAAGCTGTAGTGATGGGAGGCGGTCGAGGATGTTTTGCCACTTCGGTGCGAGCTCGTCCTGGAGGTTATGCTCAGCATTGAGATCGAGTAGAGTCTCTAGTGCCCATTGGAGAAGTCCGATGGTGAAGTTACAGTTCGCATCCCACTTTGCTGGGTATTCTGGTGACCATGAAACAGGAAGCTCGATTTCACCTTCGCCCTTGAGGCGTTGTTCTCCGATCCAGAAGATGTATGTGTTCATCGTCTTGCGGAGGTGTGTGTAGAAGTTGGTCTTGAGGCGCTCATCATTCGCCTCGAACTTACACTGTAGCCAGTAGTTGTGGAGGAGCCAGCAGAGCATGTCTGGAGCACACCCTCCACTCTGAGAAATGAAGTTCTGAGGGAAGCAGGTACCGAGGTGGATGAGATCACCCTTGCCTTTCCAGTATTCTGGGAGGTTGCCAACGAGGTTCGCTGCGTACTTGTCTACATTGTTAGGGAGAGAGTTACCGAGTGAGAGACGGTTAGAGGTGAGTTGCGTCCAGTATTGGAGTTGAACATTGAGGTCACCCCAGACCATAGGCCAGAAGGTAGGCTCATACCATGGTCCCATGAGGTCGAGGATCGGTCCGTTCTCACGCATTGCAGAACCGAGCTTGTACATCTGGATCCAGTAGAACCCTTCTTTCTCAGGGTCGTTGAGCGTGATGAAGCTCTTGGCATAATAGTCTGCCCACCATGCTTGGTGTGTTGACTCGAAGGTCTTGGCTTCGATGAGGGCGAGACCTTTTTTCATGTTTTCCTTAGTGACTTCTAGGGAATTCGATTCAGGGAAGGAGTGATGAATCGATGCTCTTAGAGTCTGGGTGCCAGTCTGGGCACCACTGAGAGTCCATGCTGTCGTAGTTTCTCCGCGGTGTTCGTGGAGGATTTGCTTACAGAAGTTGATTTCACCTTCCTCGCTGTATACTGGTGCCGGCGGAGCTGGGTATGGATCAGTCTTCATGTAGTCCCATGATCCGCCTTTAGGACCGCCACCGCGTTCTAGTACTGAACGCACAGATGACTTTGGTTCTGCAGGGATCCAAGTGAGTTTGACGGATTCACCATTCTCAGCAGTCACTGTAACGTAGATGTTATCGAGTGTACTGTGGGTAAATCCACGTAGTGAGTATGATCCCTTAGTGGTCGTGATCGTACCTGTGAGTTCTGCGTGGAAGAGGTCTAGCTTGAGATTCGCTCCGGTTACTGTTCCGATAGATTCCATTTGGAAGCGACCGAGAGGGAGACGACAGGTGTAGATCCATGTATTGTCACGCCCTTCGTATGGAAGGCGGTGGTCGTAGTAGTCATGGCGACCAAAGTTCAGAGAGACTTGGTTTGCCTTATCGTCTTTGTACTGGAAGAGAGTAAACCCGATATTGCCATTACCTGAATAAGGTGAGACAGCCCATTCGTGTGGGACGACATCCCATGTCATATCATGCTGGGAGAGGAAGGATTTGTAATCAATGTCGGCCTTAGGAATAACTGAAGCAAACACTGAAACAACCGTTAGTATTGTACATACGATGAACGATTTCATTGGTCAGTAGTGAGTGTAATTTTTTATTAGTAGATGGTTCGACTATCTACGTCAATCAGTTTACATTTTCTTTCCACTTTGAGGAATATAAGTTGATTCTCTATCTAAAACTGTCCATTGTTAGGAAATGGATAATACGCAGGAGTACACAGAGGAGATCAGCGCCTTTATGGCGGGGCTTAGAAAGAGAAATCCACACGAGCCGGAGTTTCATCAAGCGGTAGAGGAGATTGTGAGCAGTCTGATCCCATACATTAAGGATCACCCGAAGTATAGTGCGGCTCAGATCCTAGAGCGGATGACAGAGCCAGACCGTATCGTCATCTTTCGTGTTACCTGGCAGACTGATGATGGACAGATTCGTGCTAACCGTGGTTGGCGAGTGCAGTTTAATAACTCTATAGGTCCGTATAAAGGGGGCTTACGCTTTCACCCTACAGTGAATCAGAGCGTGCTTAAGTTCTTGGGGTTTGAACAGATCTTTAAGAATAGCCTGACGGGCCTCCCGATGGGGGGCGCTAAGGGAGGCTCTAACTTTAACCCAAAAGGGAAGAGTGATGCCGAGGTAATGCGCTTCTGCCAGTCCTTCATGACTGAGCTCTCACGTCATATCGGAGAGGATACCGATATCCCTGCAGGAGATATCGGGGTCGGAGCTCGTGAGATTAGCTATATGTTCGGGCAGTATAAGAGGATGCAGAACCGATTTGTCGGGACGATCACAGGTAAAGGTCTCGAGTTTGGTGGATCTCTCGGGCGAAAAGAGGCAACTGGCTACGGTTGTGTCTACTTCTTAGATAATATGCTCCGTCACCACGGTCATGACTTAGCTGGTAAGAAGGTGGTCGTCTCAGGGTCGGGGAATGTGGCTATCTATGCGATCCAGAAGTGTCTCGCTCTAGGGGCACAGGTTCTTACCGCGTCAGATTCGTCAGGATATATCTATGACCCTAACGGTATCGATTATGATAAGCTGGAGTACCTGAAGCAACTGAAAGAGGTACAACGTGGCCGTATTCATGAGTACGCAGAGAAGTACCCGGAGGCACGCTTCTTTGAAGGGGAACGTCCTTGGTCAGTGGCCGCGGATATCGCACTGCCATGCGCTACGCAGAATGAGCTAGATGTGGAGGCGGCGAGACAGCTCGTTAATAATGGAGTTATCGCTGTCGCGGAGGGGGCTAACATGCCAACTACCCCAGAGGCGTACCATCTCTTCGCGGAGAATGATGTGCTCTTCGCTCCTGGTAAGGCCGCTAACGCTGGCGGCGTAGCGGTCTCAGGACTAGAGCAATCACAGAACTCACTCAGAATCTCTTGGTCTAAGGGGGAGGTCGATTCTAAGCTCCAAAGTATCATGCATAACATTCATCAGCAGTGTGTCGAGTACGGCTCTGGTGGTGCGATTGTAGACTACAGCAAGGGAGCAAATATCGCAGGCTTTGTGAAAGTGGCAGATGCCATGCTCGCATATGGTGCTGTTTAACCGTTATTACCTTTGAGAGAGAACGGCTCTCCAGTTCTGTAGAGTCGTCCGCTCTTGGTCTTCCGCACACGTAACTATACTGGGCGGGAGTTTGCGTAGTTTTGTCTGCGTATGAGAAGAGCAGAAGTGTGCTCTGGCTGCTGACAAGTAGAGCGAACAGTGATCCTACTTCTTCCTCTTTAAGGAAGCCTGATTATCTGCCATATGGTCAGTGCGAGTGCTGATAGGGGATGCGTGAGGGGGCTATGTGGATGCTTCTCTCTGGGGAGGTTGACATCTATGCTAGAAAGAAGGGGATGATCTCTCTCAATGATACCGAATCCGCCCAGCCAATCGTAAAGAATATTTTAGGAACTAAGTTAGAGCTTTGCTGTAGTTCCCCGACCACTGGATACTTTAGGGACGGGTTTTGTCATACGAACTTACAAGATGAAGGAGCTCACGTAGTCTGTGCTGTCATGACAGCTGAGTTCCTAGCCTTCTCCCAATCGCGAGGCAATGACTTGAGTACGCCACGTCCTGAGTTTAGTTTTCCAGGCTTAAAGCCAGGTGACCGTTGGTGCTTGTGTGCCTTGCGTTGGAGAGAGGCTTATGAAGCTGGGTGTGCCCCACAACTGAACCCTAGGGCGACGCATGAGCGTGCACTAGACTTTATGACTCTAGAGGAGTTGGAGACTTACTTTGTTTCCTGAGGCTGTGTGGTGGTCAGACGCGCGAGTACACCCTTGGTGTATTCTGCGATATCGGATTCAGGATCGAGAGCGATGATCTCCTCGTGAATGGCGATCACCTTTTCTCTAGTAAAGGTAGGAACTTGTGCGCCATTATTACGATTGATCTCCTCCATCAGGTTCGTCTTCATGTGGAGGACGAACTGTTGGCTGTAGGGGGAGAGTTCTAGCTCTTCAATGACACTATCTGCAGCTGTGATAGCCTCTTGGTATTTTTCTTGGAAGAGGAAGAGGGTGACCTTTTGACGGACGAGATGACGAAGCATGTCGATCATTTTGCGCCCCTGAGGATTATACTTCTTGATGAAGCCTTCTATTTGGGGCACGAGGAGTTGTCTATTGGCCGTTACTTGTTCTAAGGTAGGTTCCTCTTTATACAGCTTGCGAAGCGTACTGATGAGTTTTTCTTCTTCTTCGAGCATCTCTGCCTCGAGCGCAATTCTGTTCTGAGGCTTCAGTTCTGTGAGGGTCGCAACGAGTTCCGGATAATGGGTGAAGTATTGAGATGGGATATACTCAATGAGTGCTGACTCGATAGCATCGGCCTTTTCTTTCCCCTCTAAGTTCTCAGAGGCTTTGATTTCCGCTTGGAATGATTCATATATTGCGAGGCGAGAATTGAGATCCTCGAGGAAAGGAGGAACTCCACCTTCATTGTACCCAGTCATGTTAAACGGGCGCCCCTCGGCATTCATGAGGATTACAGTTGGGTAACCCTGTGGCTTATAGAGTTGCTTGAGTTGTGCGTTCTGGGCTTGTGTCTCGGCCGAGAGCTTAGACTTATCCTTAGGGAAGTCTACTTCTAGAAAGATGAACTTCTTACTCGCTTCTTTTACGAACTCTTCTTTTGAGAAGACTTCTTTGTTTAACAGAATGCAAAAGTGGCACCAATCCGTACCAGTGAAGTCTGCGAGAATGAATTTGCCCTGCTCCTTGGCTTCTTGCTTAGCTTGTTCGAAGTCGATGAGCCAATGCTCAGAAGAGGCTTGGCAGAGCACGAGTGAGAGAAAGAGGGCTGAAAGTAGTCTCATGCAGACAGTCTTTAAACATTTCAGGGCTTTACCAGAAAAAAAGATCGCAACCATCATGATCGTGGGGGGGGGAGGTTTACTTGTGATCCCAGTCTATGTCTATAAGGGCTGAGAGCTTCCCCCCATAATTGTTCGTGATATGCCATTCTGGAGCCCAATTGGGCCGATTATGTGGGTGTAGAGAGGGTGAATCTAACTCTACCTCAAAGGGGGAACCGAGTACTCTACATCTTTCAGATTAAAAGTGAATTAAAAAACGATATTTATTTGTGTTATTAAATTTATTTAAATTTTTCTTCCATTATTTAAAAAGGTTGTTATTAATTATTCATCGCTAAGAGCGGTCGAACTGATCTGCTAACGATAAAGGCAGAACTGAATAGAAATTATGCAAGTAGCAAACGCAAATCCACACGTGTCTATCACGTTTAGAAACGAAAATATCACAGATGCACTCCGAGACTTTGTGCAGAAAAAGGTCTCTTCCCTCCACCTTGATTACCCTAAGATTATCGATGTCAAAGTGATCTTAGATGTGCACAAGAATAATCACCTCGCTGAAATTATCCTCTATTGTGCGAATCATATTACGATTGATGCGAGTTCACGTACAGAAGATATGTACACGAGCATTAATGAGACAGTTTCAAAAATCGCCCGTCGCATGCGAAAACAAAAAACGCGGCTACTCAGGAAGAATAAATCTAGCAAAAAGCGAGAAGCAACAAGTATCAAGTACCTTGATGAAAAGGTCTTCAATGACTTAGCGCTAGACCATCCTGAGGAGGCAGAAAAAGATCCAGAACCAGTAATTATCCATCGCGAGAATTACCAACTTAAGACGATGCTAAAGGAAGACGCCCTCATGGAACTCGAACTGAGTGATAAGCCCTTCTTACTCTTCAGGAACGAGCGGCGAGATGTTCTCCAGATCGTCTACAGGAGAAACGATGGAGAATATGCATTAGTTCCGGTTCCAGAGTAACAAGCCTCAAACCCTATGAACTAAGTGCCAATGAATTAATTAACTATTTTTTCGTGTTGTTGTAATGAAAAAGAAACGGACGAGGTGAAAGCTTCGTCCGTTTTCTTTTGCTCTTTTGGATTGAATTGATAAGAGTAGTAGAATGTTAAAGCAAAAGATTAGAACGGTAAACTCGATTACGGTTGAAGACTTCTATAATCAAATGAAAGATGTCTTGGATCTGAAGGTGGTGGGGAACACAGAGGGCTTTAGCAGAAAGATCAGCGAACCTGCACCCAATAGGCCAGGTCTGGCCTTGTCAGGTTTCTACACGTACTTTGCGCCTAAGCGTATTCAGGTTGTCGGGAACTCAGAGGTGACCTATTTAATCCAACTAGACCCTGAGGTCCGTAAGCGTAGAATCCATGAGTTATGTACTCAGAATTTCCCATGCTTGGTGATTGCTCGGAATCGACGCGTTCCGGAGGATGTGCTAGAGGTATTGAGACAGCATAAGATACCGATCTTCAAGACTGGACTGCTGACGATGAAGTGTCTGAACATCATGACCTATGAGATGGAGAAGTTGTTTGCCTCCTCTACCTCGCTGCATGGTTGTATGTTAGATTATCGAGGGATCGGGGTGCTGATTGTAGGGAAAAGTGGTTCAGGTAAGAGTGAGAC